>NZ_DF977003.1:300000-579392 GCF_001485475.2 Tepidanaerobacter syntrophicus
AGTAGGCACCGGGACGGTAGAACTTATAGAAAAAAATAATGACATAATTGAAAAAAGAATAAAGGAACGCATAGATATAAAAAAAATTCTTGTAAGACAGTCTAATAAAGAAAGACCAATAGCGCTCAAGGATAAAATTACCTATAGCTTTGACGATATATTAGATGATGAAGATATTTCAGTAATAGTTGAAGTTATGGGTGGCGAAGAGCCTGCCCTTACTTATATAAGAAAGGCATTAAACAAGGGAAAACATGTGGTTACCGCAAATAAAGAAGTTATTTCAAAACATGGAAATGAATTACTGAAAATTGCAGCCGAAAAAAATGTAAATTTGCTGTTTGAAGCTAGTGTGGGCGGAGGTATACCTATAATAATGCCTTTAAAACAGTGCCTTGCGGCAAATGATATTTTTAAGGTTATGGGTATATTGAACGGCACCACAAATTATATTCTTACTCAAATGACAGAACAAAACAAAGACTTTGACGAAGCTTTAAAAGAGGCGCAAGCAGCCGGATACGCTGAAAGCGATCCTACAAATGATATAAAAGGCTTTGATGCCGCAAGAAAGCTTGCAATACTTTCATCTATAGCATTTAACACCAGGGTGATTCCGGAACAGGTTTATACCGAAGGAATCGATACCGTGACTCATTCGGATGTAATATATGCAGATGAATTAGGAGCTGTTATAAAACTTGTTGCAATTGGCAAGAAGAACGAGGGCAGTGTTGAAGTTGCAGTAACTCCCGTGCTCTTGAAAAAAGATCATCCCTTAGCTAGTGTTTCAGGGACATTTAATGCGATCATGGTAGAGGGAGATGCTGTAGGTCCGGTGATGTTTTACGGATTAGGAGCAGGAAAAATGCCAACTGCAAGTGCTGTTGTAAGTGATATTATGGAAGCTGTGCGCAATAAAAATGGAAATAAAATATACTGCACCTGTTATGACAGCCTAAAAGTTTTAACGCCCGGTGAAACGGTTAGCGGATTTTACTTAAGGCTTAAAGCGGTAGATAAGCCTGGTGTGCTCTCGAAAATAGCAGGGGCATTTGGAGAAAATCAAATCAGCTTGTCGAAAGTATTTCAAAAAAATACCATAAATGGAACTGCAGAAATTGTTGTAGTTACATATAGCGTGCCGTTTAAGAATTTCCAAAAGGCTTTAGCTGAAATCAACAAATATGAGCAAATAGTAGAAATAGCAACAGCCATCAGGGTAGAGGGGGAGCTTTAGGTGATACAGAAAATAGGCGTTATCAATAATTACTTTTCATACTTACCGATCAGCGATAAAAAAAATATAATTACGCTCAACGAAGGAAATACGCCACTTCTCCGAGCAAAAAATCTAGAGGAGCACTTAGACACAAGAGCAAATATTTATTTAAAATATGAAGGCCTAAATCCTACAGGTTCTTTTAAAGATAGGGGAATGACAGTTGCAGTTTCAAAAGCGGTTGAAGATGGAGCTACTGCTGTAATTTGCGCATCTACAGGCAATACATCTGCTTCGGCTGCGGCATATGCTGCAAAAGCGCGCCTAAAATGCGTAGTGCTTATTCCTAACGGTGCAATAGCTATGGGAAAACTGGCTCAGGCTATTGCATATGGAGCAAAAGTTATTGCTATAAACGGCAACTTTGATGATGCATTGAATATGGTCAGAGAAATTTCTTCCAAAAAACCTATAACAGTTGTAAATTCTATTAATCCTTATCGTATTGAAGGCCAAAAAACCGCCGCCTTTGAAATATGTGACGAACTTGGCAGTGCCCCGGATTACCTTGCTATACCTGTTGGAAATGCAGGAAACATAACAGCTTACTGGAAAGGATTTAAGGAGTATTATCATCTAAAAAAGACTGAAAAACTGCCGAAGATGATGGGTTTTCAGGCAGCAGGCGCAGCGCCAATTGTCGAGAACAGAATAATCGAAAAGCCAGAAACAATTGCTACTGCTATAAGAATAGGAAATCCTGCAAGCTGGAAATATGCAGTAGAAGCTGCTAATGAATCCGGCGGCAAGATACGGAAAGTAACTGATGAAGAAATACTTGAAGCATATAAACTTTTAGCAAGTAAAGAGGGTGTATTTGTAGAGCCGGCTTCAGCAGCCTCCTTTGCGGGCATAATAAAAATGATTAAAGAGAATGAACTAAAAGATGGTGATACAGTAGTTGCCGTGCTTACAGGGCATGGATTGAAGGATCCGGATACTGCAATCAAAAACGGAACCAGCCCAACTGTGATTGAGCCCCGGCTCGATATACTCGAAAATGAAATTTATGGGGAGTGAGAAATGTGATAAAAATACAAGTACCTGCTACAACGGCAAACTTTGGTCCCGGCTTTGATTGCCTAGGAGCATCTCTAGGATTGTATAACTATATAGAAATGGGATTTTCAGATGAGCCGATTGTAGAGGTAAGGGGAGAAGGAAAGGAAGAGATTCCTACTGATGAAACTAACTTGGTTTATCAAGCGGGCCTGAAAGTGCTTGAATTGGCAGGTGTAGATAAACATCTAAAGATAGTTCTTGAAAATAACATTCCTATAGCTAGAGGGCTTGGGAGCAGCGCAGCATGTATAGTAGGTGGTTTGAAAGCTGCTAACCGCCTTGTGGGAGATGCTTTTGATAATATCGAGCTAATACGAATTGCAACACAGATGGAAGGACATCCTGACAATGTGGTTCCCGCAACTTTTGGTGGTTTTTGCTTATCCATGATACATGAAAATAGAATAATTTATAAAACTTTTCCGATGCCATTTTGGCTCCAATTTGTGGTTTGCATACCGGAGTTTGAGCTAAAGACCGAAGATGCAAGAAAAATATTACCTAAAGAAATTAAATTTCAAGATGCCGTGTTTAACATCGGTCGTGTTGCGATGTTAGTGGCTGCTATGGCAAGGGGCGACTTTACTGATATGGATATTTTTTGTCAGGACAGGCTCCATCAGCCATATAGAAGCCGCCTGATTCCAGGTATGGATGAAATACTTGCCACAGTAAGATCAAAAGGCGCATATGCAGGCTTTTTAAGTGGCTCAGGCCCTTCAGTTGTATGCCTGAGTTTAAGAGAAAGATCTGATGCCTTAGGCGAACACATGGTAGAAATATTTTCTAAAAATGGTATTAAGTCTTCCTACAAAGTGCTGTCTCCGGATTCTACAGGCGCAAGATTTTTGTAAAAATCAAATTCGCTAAAGGGCTTGAAATTGTCTCTCCTTTGTTTTATAATAGTAAATGCGTGATGATATCTGGGTGTGGCGCAGTTTGGTAGCGCGCTAGAATGGGGTTCTAGAGGCCGGGGGTTCAAGTCCCCCCACTCAGACCATTTTAAAGAATATCTAAGGTTACAGCAGTTATCCACAGGCTAAAAAGTAAAATGGCCAGTGCAAGTATCATTTTTAAGTGCCATGACTGCTTTACCTTGTAAAAATATAGGACAGCTTTAATGTAAATTTAGTGTAAGCCGTTTACCGGAAAGGAGGTAAGCGGTTTTTTGCTGTTTAAATTCGCAATTAAGGACTTTTTAGATGACCGGAAACTTAAAAACCTTTCACCTGCAACGATAAAAAGCTATGAAGTAACATTAGAGCATTTCCACAGATACTTGACGCAAAATGAAAAGATTAACGTTGAAGATGTAACCCAAGCAGATATAAAAAGCTATTTAATTTCATGCAGGGAAGAAGGGGGAAACAGGCCAACGAGCTTAAATCACAAAATAGGAAACCTTAAAGTATTTTTTAACTATATGGCCGACATTGAAACAATAGAAAAAAACCCTATGAAGAAGGTTCAGAAGGTAAAAACGGACGTCAAAATCGAGGCTTTTACCGACTATCATATTAAGCAGATGCTAAACTACTACCGGAGAATAAAACAGCGGAATATGACCCTTTACGCTTATAGGGATTATACAATCATAGTCACACTCTTAGGCACAGGGATAAGGCGAGGGGAGCTATGTAATTTAACATGGCATGATGTAGACCTAGCAAACAGCAAAATGACAATATACGGCAAGGCCAGAAGACAGCGAACAATACCATTGACCGACAAGCTAAAACAAGAGCTTATAGAATGGCGGTTATTTAACGAAAAACACTTTTACAGCTTTACACCAGAGCGAAACGTGTTCACTGACGGTACAGGGAAAAGACTTACTGAAAATGCCGTAGGGAATATATTTAAACGATTAGCCAAGATAATGAACTTTAGAGATGTCAGAGTATCGGCTCATACCTTCAGGCATACATTTGCAAAGAACTGGATTTTAAGCGGTGGGGATGTTTTTTCACTACAACGGATATTAGGACACTCTACTTTAGACATGACAAATAAATATGTGTCACTGTTTGGAAGTGCTATCAAAGAGCAAAACGAAAAGCATAATCCATTAAATAATTTAGACATATAAGGAGGCCGAAACATGGAAGATTTAAACATGAACGACATTCAATTTATCTTGAGGGCGGTTTTAGTATATACCTCAAGTGTTATTAATGATTTAAGGCCAGATAACGAAGACCTTTGGCTTAAAGGTGAATTAAAGCAGGCCAAGGGAACATTAAATAAACTTAATAACATGCAGATAAACAGACTGGATATATAGGGAGGCTGGAAGAATGGATAATTTGAACGCAAGGGAACTAAAAACCTTTATCCGCAGTTTTCGCAGGCCTTAAAAAAGGGGGGCAGGCGAGGAAAAACAAGTATCCGGCCTTAATGGCTGCCCTAAAAAAGGGGAAAGAAGTTATTGATAGAGAAGTAGAGAGTGCCTAAACCAACTAGAACAGATAAAAAATTATCCTTGCAGAAGGGAGGTTTTAAGAGTGCCAAAAGAATATGACGAGCTATGGCAAGAATTACAAGAGAGAGCCAAATATCCGATTGAAAGACTAATTAGGCAAGGCGTAGAACTTGCAACATTAAAAGCAATCTTCGAGGACTTAGCTAATAAAATGTTAAAAATAAATGCTTAAAAAATACCTTCTAATACAGTTGTATCAATGGACATAGCCTATTAAACATAGTATAATAGATATAAGGAAACATAAGTTTGCAAAGGAGGCTTGAGAGCATGACCAGACTTAAGGCGGCAATACTAGAGCAGGGATTGACACAAAGAGAATTAGCACAGATGATAAATCAATCACCTTCAAGTATTTCACAAGTTATAAACGGCTTTATGAGGCCGTGGCCGAAACTTCGACGGGAAATAGCCGAGGCTTTACATATACCAGAGAATGAACTATTTGACGAGGAAGGAAAGCTAATCGAAAGCGACGCGGAATATATCAAGATACCATTAAAGAAATATGCGTAGAACGGTAGGGTAGGGGATAGTCTTATTATGGCTATTCCCCTTTTTGTAATGTAATGTAGCAGATCAAGAAGGATAAAAACGTTAGAATAATTAATATAAAGCCAGTATAATACTCATATTCAGGGAGGTTTAAAAGGTGAGAGAATACCGGACAAAGTCAATTAACATTGCAACGGTATTATTAACACAAGGGGTAAAACTTAAGCGAGTGGAAGGAGACAGGGAGAAGTATTTCGTTTTTGAAGATACCGAGGACAGGCCTAAGATTATCCAGGACTTTATAAACAAGGAACTCAAGGTAAATATAAACGACTTCTTAAACAATCAGAAAAACCTAAAAAACCTTATTTTTTCATAATTAATATTCATATTCAAAAGGAGAGTGGGAAAGGTGGTAAATTCATTTCCTTTACCAAGTGCATTGATAGAGGATAGCGAGGATTTTAAGCGGTGTTCACCAACGGAAAAGCTATATATGTTTTATATTCTAAGTGAGTTAAACCTTCATCAGTGGCAAGAACGGAAAGAGAATTACTTTAAAGATGATATGTCAATAGCCGTTACATTAAACGTAAAAGAAGATACTATAAGGAGAGCTAGAAGGAAATTTCAAAAGCTAGGATATATTGACGTTAGGCCCGGTTTTAGAAATCCGGCAACAGGCCAAGCGGTGGCGACAACGTATTTAGGCAGTAAATGGCTTGACCTAGTGGAAAAGATAAAAGAGGCTAATAAAGAAGGCCCAGAGGACGAAGGGGATAAAGACCCAGAGAGCGGAAACAATGAGAAAGGCCGATTTAGTTTAATTCATAGATATACTTTTTACTCTATGCTTGACAAGATGAGGAAAGGCAGATTTGACAGCTATGACATAGTAACACTTGTGTATATTTATTATTTACGAGATAAATTCAAAGACAAGAAAGAAGAAGTTTACAAAGACGAAAAATACGATTTTTATATAACAAAAAAGGAATTTAGCGACTTGACGAATATGAGAGCATCAAAATTAGAAGAATGTATTATTAACCTTTATGAAAAGATTACATTTAAAGACGGTAGTCATTACTTTGAGTATGAAGACCTTTACCACAGATGGGAGTTTAATAATATTATATGGCTTGCAGACCCAAGCGACGATGATAATAACCGTAGTAATTACGAGGCCATGAAGGAAAGACTAAAGGCACAGATAGATAAGGCTAAAGAAGATAAGCAAAACGAGCCGGGATTAAAGTTTATTAGTGCCTATAGGTGGATGTATAGGCAACACATGGATAAAGATATTGAGCGATATTATGGAGATGTAAAACAGGCAACAGAGCTTTTAGAAATGTTTACAGCAGAGCAGATGCAGGAAATGGCCCGATGGTATATTACAGCAGACAGACACGAATTGCCGGCATCATGTCAAGCGAAAAAGACCAGAACTATAAGGGACTTCTTAAATAACGTTGAAGTTATTTTCAGAGAGTTAAAGGATTTAGCTAAATCTATTAAGTAGTACAAAAGTAAGAGATAGACAGTTTTATTAAGTGGGATATATTAAGTAGTACGTATTAAGTGGACTAAAAATGATACTTATTAAGTAGTACAAAAGTGAATTCAATCTATCATTTCCGTACTACTCATATAAAAGTACTTAAATAATCATTATAATAGTATTAATAGACACTCTCATCATCTGACGATGATGACCAGCCTTTTTTATTTATTTTATTTATAGCGAAAGCGAGAAGGATTTAATTGTTACTAGTGATACTATATGCCTTTAGCAACAAAAAAGAACAACATCCGCTTATAGACAGTCTGGCGACACCTGCTATAACCAATACGTCCATAAAGGCTATTTCTGGACGAGTTGATATGAAAGGTATATAAAAACATAGGCAGACGATTAAAAAGGCTAAAAAGGCATAATTTGGAGGTTTAACTATAAAGGAATGTATAGAGTGAATGATATAACTGTAACGCTCAAAAAGGCCGTTTTTAGCCGAGATTACATAAAAAGCATATAAAACTATACAAAGACGATTAAAAAGGCTAAAAAGGCATAATTTGGAGGCGTAAATATATCAAAGGATAGTTAAACGAGGTAACCTAACAAAACCTTACATTTACACCTTAACAATACTTAACATTATCGATTTATTCGATACCCTAAAAAAGACGGCGGGAGCCACTTTAATTAAATCCGATACTTGATAACCTTTAGGGGTTGAAAGGTTTATTTTCAGAATATGTAGGTGTCGGCGGCACGCCATTGGCGTCTTGTTTATCGTTAGATAAACAAGTATTATTAGTACTGTTATTATTAATACTGTTACTATTAGTTTCCGGATTTTCCGTATCCGGTGTTTCCGTATCCGGTAATACCGTATCCGGTATTTTAGGAAACGGTAAAAGTCTATATATATTCCTGCCAAACGTGCCATTTTTACCTTTTTCGGGGTTGAAAGGTAGTTACTACTGTCAATAACTAAGATACATTAGGGTTAATGTTATCAATAACAAGGTTAATGCAATCATTTATAACCTAAGAAAACCTAAGATTATATGCAACATTCGACGTAAGGAAAGGTAAGGTTTTATGTGTTACTAAAATATACAAAGATAATCAAAAAGCCTAAAAAGGGGCAGTCGACGAATTTCGTCGCTCGTTTTAATTCCTTTGGAAGGGACAAGATACCCCCCAGTCGCTCATTTACTTTTTTATGTTCGCAAACCGAGTGTCCTACCTTCAAACAACACACAGGCTTTGCGCGTAACCCCCTACCTCGAAAGCGTTACAGAAGAATGTCTTTTTAAAGGGATTAAACCGGACGTAATGAGAATTAGGCCTTATAAGCATTAAGATGCAAGATTTTAACCGGTAATCGCAGAAAAGACATTAGCAGGATTACAACACTAACACTATCAAAAGAAGGTTAAAAAAGGCCTTAATTTGTCTACGTGTGGCGGACTTTTTGAGGTTTTACGATAAATAATTATTTGTTAACCGTTATTTTATGCTTTAATAGAAAGTAAAGAACCTCCAAAGCCTTATATATCAAAGGGTAGGAGGTTTTAGTTATTTATAGATAAAATACAACGTCCGATAATATATGTTATGTAAACTACCATTACTTTATCAAAATACACAATTAGGTATTGACATTTATATTATTATTATATACACTTTAACCAGAAAAGTAAATATTAAAAAATATAACGGTTTACACTAAAAAAATGGTTTAGCAATGGATTATATCTGAATACATATCATTCAAGAGCGAATGGGGTTCTAGAGGCCGGGGGTTCAAGTCCCCCCACTCAGACCATTACTTAGAATAATCATAGTTACAAGGAAAATATAAGCAATTGCTAAGAAGTATTATAAAAAGACCACCTGTTTTAATTGCGTTAAAATGATTAGACAGGTGGTCTTTTGCGTCCTAAGATATTTCATCTAGCTTTGGAGATTTTTTCTCAAGTAGCGCTTCGACAATTAGTCCCCATAAGGGCAATAAGTATAAATAACAGGCGGCAAGTACACAAGATGTGGGAGCTGATATTGTAGCAAGGGGCACCGCACTTGCAATTGACCATGGAATTAACGGTGAAATTACTACAGCGGTATTTTCCAGATAAATTGCCAATTTGTTTTTGTCAGATTCGAGCATATCACATAGTTGGTGTGTAAGCATGATAGTAAGCGTTTGATTGCATGATATGATACCCACAATAATTGATATTAAAAGCACCAGACTGTATGAAGAACTTTTTTTGCCAAAAGAAGCTATATGGTCTTTTAAATTATCAAGCAAACCCGTTTCCCTGAATATGCCGGCGTAAGATGAAGAAATACATACTATTGCAGTAACCTTCAACATAGATATAATTCCGCCGCCATTAATCATTGAAGCGATTTGCGGATTTATAGACTTGTAACCCAAAATCATTGTTTTTAAAATGCTGTTTATATCTAATCCTTGATAATGCAAACAAACTGCTATAGCAGAAACAATACTTGCTATCATGGACAATTTTACATTTATCTTCAGTAGCGATAAAAGTAAAATTATAAATGCAGGAAGCAGGACTGCAAAATCGAGTTGAAAGCTTGATGAAAAAAGACTTTGTATATCAAGAGTGTGCTGATAGCTATTTGATGCACCAATTCCTGTTAAGGCATATATAATACATGTTATGACAAAAGGCACAACTGCAGTAATTGTCATATTTCTTATATTTTTAAATATGTCAGTAAAAGTTAATTCAGCAATCAATAATGCACTAGTTGAAAGAGGTGAACACCTATCACCGAAATAGGCGCCGGATAAGATAGCACCTCCGGCTAAGATGGGATTTATACCTATTGCAACGGATATCATCATACAAGTTACGCCCATGGTAGCAGCTGTCCCTAGCGCCGTTCCTGTTAAAAAAGATACAAGACAGTTTAAAAGAAATGCTGTTAAAACGAACATTGAGGGTTTAATAAACTCTATAGCGTAACACACAATAGCAGGAATGGTGCCTGCAGCTCTCCATACAGCAGTCAGCATACCGATCAGAAGAAATGTAAGAAGAATATTTTTTACAGCGTAAATGCCAATATATGACATCTTAACAATTTGAAAAACTGTATATTTTTTTATAAACGCATATACGCAAAAAATAAAATATCCAGCAAGCAAAGCGTATAAAATTGAAATTCTTGCTATAACTGAGATGGCAAGCACAGCTGAAACTAACAATATCGTTATTATTTCCATATTAACCTCACCAAACATAATTTAAAAAAATTAAGGTATGAATTTGCTTTACAATAAAATAATTCTGCTTGCAACTCTAAATTCCTGCTTATCCAAAAAATGAATTCATTATAATGATCTGCATTCAGGTTTAATGATAAAGTCCCGCTTTTTTAAAATAGCTCATCTAAAAACTTTAAAATAGATGCAGGATTTTTTAGTACATTGTAGAATATTTTAAAGTAGTCCTGCAACTGAGGAGGTTTTTAAATGCCGGTATATATCTTAAAACGTATTTTAGCGGGTATGCTTACTATGTTCATACTTGTGACAATAACATTTTTCTTGATGCATGCTATTCCAGGGGGACCTTTCAGTCCGGCAGAAGAACGAAATGTCCCTGAAAGTGTATTAAAAAAAGTTGAAGAACGATACGGCCTCAACGATCCAGTTTATATTCAGTATTTTAACTACTTAAAAAATCTAGCACATGGAGATTTGGGTTTTTCATTTAAGCAACCTGACAGAACAGTCAACGAAATTATCCGCATTGGTTTTCCGGTATCAGCAAAAGTTGGTGCTATAGCTGCTGTGGTATCTGTGGTAATAGGCGTCCCTCTTGGTATAATATCAGCGGTAAAAAGGGGCAAATGGATGGACTGGGCTTCTATGGCATTTGCAACTATCGGTATATCGGTTCCCGGTTTTGTTATAGCTGTGCTTTCAATGTACTTATTTGCTGTAAAGTTAAAGATTTTGCCCACATATGGACTTACGAGTTGGAGACACTATATACTTCCTGTAGGAGGTCTTGCCCTGGGACCAATTGCCTATATAGCAAGACTGATGAGGTCTAGTATGCTGGAAATCATGCGTCAAGACTATATTCGTACAGCTAGGGCAAAAGGCGTAAGCGAATTTTGGGTTATAGCAAAACATGCAATGAAAAATGCCATAACACCCGTAGTGACATACTTAGGTCCTTTAGTGGCATCTCTTTTAACAGGCAGTTTTGTAGTTGAAAAGCTTTTTTCAATTCCAGGCATGGGCCGCTATTATGTAACTGGAATAAGCGATAGGGATTATTCAGTAACTCTTGGAATGACATTATTTTTTGGATTATTTGTTGTAATTGCCAATATTATCGTTGATATCTTATATGCGCTTATTGACCCGCGAGTCAAAATGGATGAGTAGGTGAAAAAAATGGAAACACCGTTATATGATGAAATTCCACCAGAACTTTTTGAAAAAGCTTTGGATACGGAAAAACAGTCCGATGTAATATCTAGGCCTAGTATGTCATACTGGCAAAATGCCTGGGCAAGATTTAAGAAAGACCCACTTGCTATGATCGGCCTTGTAGTTATAATTATTATTACGCTTTTTGCTATTTTCGGACCTATAGTTTCGCCATACACTTATGACGGTCAAAATATAGCTATTCAAAACCAGCCTCCTTCAAGAGAACATTGGTTTGGTACTGATAAATTTGGAAGAGACATTTTTGTGCGCGTTCTTTATGGGGCAAGAATTAGTCTCAGTATAGGAGTAATGGCTGCCGCAATAAATCTTGTAATAGGAGTTATATATGGCGGTATAGCCGGATATTTTGGCGGTAGAGTAGATATGGTGATGATGAGGATAGTAGATGTTCTGTATGGACTTCCATCATTGCTTTATATAATTTTAATTATGATGTTTTTAGGTAACACAGTTAAAAGTATTCTTATAGCACTCAGCCTTACTTATTGGATAGGCACTGCAAGAATCGTAAGGTCTCAGGTTTTATCTTTAAAGCATGAAGAATACACTCTTGCAGCAAGAGCGCTAGGCGTTTCAAATTTAGGTATAATATTTAGACATTTAGTTCCTAATAGTATGGGTCCAATTATAGTAACAGTTACATTTTTAATCCCTCAAGCTATTTTTTCTGAGGCTTTTTTAAGCTTTTTGGGCATAGGAATTCAGGTTCCAATGGCAAGTTGGGGCACTTTAGCAAATGATGCTATTCCGGCTATTTTTACTCAGCCTTATCAGATGATTTTTCCTGTACTTGCCATAAGCATCACAATGTTTGCATTAAACTTTATTGGAGACGGCCTTAGAGACGCTTTAGATCCAAGACTAAAAAAATAGGTAGGTAAAATTATGATATTGCTTGATGTGGTTAATCTTAAGACAACTTTTCAAATTGATGCCGGAAACGTTCAGGCAGTGCGGGGCGTATCTTTTCATGTTGATGAAGGAGAGTCTATAGGCATTGTCGGTGAGTCCGGCTCGGGCAAAAGCGTTACAATGCTCTCGGTAACAAGGCTTTTACCGGAGAACGCCAAAGTTGAAGCCGATAGCATCAATTTTAACGGTACCGAGTTATTAAAACAAGATGACAATTTTATGCGAAAAATTCAAGGCAGTGAAATCGGCATGATTTTCCAAGATCCAATGACTTCGCTAAACCCCTTATTTACAATCGGAGATCAGATAATGGAGCCAATTCGCATACATCAAAAACTATCAGGCGAGGATGCAAAAAAAAGAGTAATAGAACTTCTCAAATTAGTAGAAATACCTGATCCGGAAAGCCGATTAAAGCAATATCCTCATGAATTTTCAGGTGGAATGAGACAGCGAGTAATGATTGCAATTGCCCTAAGCTGCAATCCAAAACTTTTGATAGCTGATGAGCCGACTACAGCACTAGATGTCACAGTTCAAGCACAAATTTTAGACCTTATGGATGAATTAAAGAAAAAATTAAATATGTCAATTATATTAATAACTCATAATTTAGGAGTCGTTGCTAAAATTTGCAATCGTATCATTGTTATGTATGGTGGTTTATTGGTAGAGGAAGGCACTTCTAGAGAAATATTTTACGAGCCTAAACATCCTTATACATGGGGTCTTTTGCGCTCCATTCCAAAAGTAACTGCTCAAAAAAGTAAACTTATACCTATTCCGGGCAGCCCGCCGGATCTGCTTTCACCTCCTGCCGGCTGTCCCTTCGCTCCAAGATGCGAATATGCAATGAAGGTCTGCATGAAATACCCTCCGAAAAAAATAGGACTTAGTGACACTCACAGTGTTGCCTGCTGGCTTATGCATCCAAAATCACCCGGATATAAAATGGAGGGATTGTATGCAAATAGATAGTAAAAACCTTTTAGAAATAAAACACTTAAAAAAATATTTTGAGATACGAAAAGGCTTTTTTGGTAAAAATGTGCGCATTTTGAAGGCTGTAGATGATGTAAGTTTTAGCATAAAAAAGGGCGAAACTTTTGGACTTGTAGGCGAATCGGGATGTGGAAAAACTACTGCCGGAAGAACTATACTAAAACTTTATGAGCCCACCTCGGGCCAAATCTTTTACGATGGTAATGATATATCAAAATTTAGCGAAAAAGAAATGTTTCCATATAAAAAGAAAATGCAGGTCATATTTCAAGATCCCTATGCATCATTAGACCCTCGCATGACGGTGGGCGAAATTTTGGGAGAAGCTATAGACGTTCATCACCTCTATGAAGGTAAGGCACGTTCTGACAGAATTGCGGAGCTTGTAGAACTTGTAGGATTAAAAAGTGACCACATAAACAGATATGCCCATGAATTTTCCGGTGGTCAGCGCCAAAGAATCGGAATAGCCCGCGCTTTAGCGGTCGAACCCGAGTTTATAGTTTGCGATGAGCCCATATCAGCTCTTGATGTATCTATACAAGCTCAGATTGTTAATATGCTTGAAGAATTTCAAGAAAAGTTTGGTTTAACTTACTTATTTATATCCCATGATCTTTCAATGGTAAGGCACATATCTCACAAAGTGGGCGTTATGTACCTTGGCTCTTTGGTAGAATATGCAGGAGTAGACGAGATCTTTTTGAACATGCTTCATCCTTACACAAAAGCGCTTCTGTCCGCGGCGCCAATTCCTGATCCTGACGAATCTAAAAAAAGTGAAAGGATACATCTTCAAGGGGATGTACCAAGCCCATTAAATCCGCCAAGTGGATGTGCGTTTAGAAATCGCTGTATCTATGCCAGCAAAATATGTTCAGAGGAAAAGCCTGTGCTAAAAGATGCAGGCGCCGGACATATGGTGGCATGCCACCTTTATTGATATGTCAAAAATATAAATGAATCGGAGGGAATTAATATTGAAAAAATCAGGAGTGTTTCTAGTTGCTTTGACACTTATAGTTTCTATGCTGGCAGGCTGCGGAGGTCAACAATCTTCCACGGCGGATTCAAAAAATAAAATTATATACGCTATGAGCGATGAAGCTGAAACATTAGACCCGACGCTGAACATTTATGCTCGTTCCTCAAATGTGTTATTAAACCTTTTTAGTGGTCTGTTTAAAGTGGGACCTGATGGCAAGCTTGCGCCATCGATGGCTGAAAGTTATACTATTGATGAAACCGGAACAAAATATACGTTCAAAATCAGAGATAATGCTAAATGGTCAGATGGAAAGCCTCTTACCGCTCAAGATTTTGAGTATACTTTCAAAAGAATATTAAATCCCGATGTGGCATCGAAAGCAGCCTATGAACTTTATTACATAAAAAACGGCAAAGCTTACAACGATGGAAATGCCACAGCAGATGAGGTAGGAGTCAAAGCTTTAGATGACAGAACTTTAGAAATTACATTAGAAAATCCAACCCCATATTTTCTAGATCTTTTAAGTTCTAGCAGCTACTTGCCTGTAAGAAAGGATATTGTGGAAGGAAACGAAGGTTGGACAAAATCTCCAGAAACTCTTATAAGCAATGGTCCTTTTTATATGGCAGAAATCAAGCCCAAAGAAAAGTATGTTCTAAAGAAAAATCCTCACTATGTCGATGCTGACAAAGTAAAATTAGATACTTTAGAGATAACCTTTATAGATTCTCCTGAGACCGAACTTGCCGCATATCAGAACAATGAAATAGACATATCTCAAAACCTTACTCCTGAAGGGATGTCACAATACAAGGATTCGTCGGAATTTCATAGAGTCCCAAGGATTGGAGTTTATTATCTTGATATAAACACTTCAAAAGATCCTTTTGATGATGCTAGAGTAAGAAAGGCTTTTAGTATATCAATAAACAGAGAGCAGCTTGTTACAAAGATATTGCAAACAGTAGGCAAACCGGCTTTTGGGTTTGTGCCTTATGGTATTCCTCACGGTGTTGAAAAAGATAAAGACTACCGAGATGTGGTGGGAAACCTTTTCACAGAAGACGTTAGCGAGGCAAAAAAACTGCTAGCTGAAGCAGGTTATCCTGATGGCAAAGACTTTCCTGCTGTCACATACATCTGCATGGCGGATCAAGCCAACAAGGATTTGGCTCAAGCGCTCCAGAGCATGTGGAAAGAAAATCTTGGTGTTCAGGTTGATATAAGAACATATGAATCCAAATTATACTGGGATGAGATGCATCAGGGAAACTTCAACATTGGTTGGGATGGCTGGACAGGAGATTATTTAGATCCAATGACGATGCTTGATCAGATGGAAAGTGTAAATACCGAGACCAATAATCGCTGGAGCAATCCTGAGTATGATAGGCTGCTTGAAGAAAACCGCAAGACTGCAGATCAAAAAATACGCATGGAAAACTTTGCAAAAGCTGAAAAATTGCTAATGGATGAAATGCCCATAATACCTCTTTATTTTAGAGAGACTGCATATTTATGCAAACCTAATATAAAGGGCCTCTTAGTAGATGTTTCAGGGCATATGATATTTGAATATGCATACAAAGAATAAACCGAGACATAAAAACAAAAATTCTGTATAAGAATGAAAAGCTGCCTGTTCCATGCATCGAAGATGTGCGAGCAGGTGGCTTTTCCTATTAATTTTTTTAAGTATTGCCAGTTAAAAAGGAGGATTATGGGCATTTTTGGAGAACATATAGAAATATAGATGCACAACACGCAGCTTATAATTAAACTATTTGTACAAAGAGGGGATTGCATGTTATTTATAAAGGAAAATATCGCAAATATTGAATCACGAATAAAAACCGCTGCCGAAAAAAGCGGAAGAAACTTTAAAGATATCAGCCTTGTTGCTGTTACGAAGACCATTTCTCCTGAAATAATTCAGGAAGCAGTAGATGCCGGCATAACGTTATTAGGCGAAAATAAAGTCCAAGAAGCCCGCGGTAAAATTGATAAAATAAAGGGTGATGTGGAATGGCATTTAATAGGCCATTTACAAAGAAATAAGGTAAAAATAGCCTTAGAACTTTTTTCATTGATTCAATCACTAGACAGCTTTGCACTGGCTGAAGAAATACAAAAAAGGGCGCGGCAGATGCAAAAAAATGTTGATGTCCTGGTTCAGATAAACATTGGCTTAGAAAAAACAAAATATGGCATTAACCCTGCCGATGCCGAAAGTTTCATAGAAAGTGTTGCTTCTTTGGAAAACTTAAACGTAAAAGGCCTTATGGCAATTGCTCCTTTCAAAGAAAACCCGGAGGATGTAAGACCTTATTTCCGAGAGATGCGAAGCATATTTGAAAGGATAAAACAAGAATCTATAAAAAATGTCGAAATGAAATACCTGTCAATGGGCATGAGTAATGATTTCGAAGTAGCAATAGAAGAAGGATCGAATATGGTAAGAATTGGTACTGCGATTTTTGGAGCAAGGGATTACTCTAAGTAATCTATAAAAATATTTATAAATAAGAGGTGAAAATTTTAATGAGTGGAAAAAACTTTCTAGACAAGATGATGTATTTTTTAGGAATTGGCGATGAAGAACTTGAAGAACCTGAAAAAGACGAATATGAACCTTATGTTGTAAGGGCTGAACAAAAACCCGCAGGTCGCGTAATCAACATTCATCAGACAAGCAAAAACAAAATGGTTATATTTAAGCCTCAGTTTTTTGAAGAAGTTCGCGAGATAACCGATGAAGTGAAAAATAGACGTGCAGCAATCGTAAATTTAGAAAGAATGGACAAAGAAAATGCAAAGCGAGTGCTTGACTTTATGGCAGGGAGTATTTATGCTCTAAATGGAACAGTTAAAAAAATCGGCGCCGGTATATTTATTTTCGCCCCTGATAATATAGATGTTTCTGGTGTTGATGCAGATGACTATGACGCAAATGGTACATCACTGGTTTCGAGATAGGAGTGCATAAATTTTGCTGATTAATTTAGTCAACATGATATTCCAATTTTTAGATTTAATGATTCTCATTAGGATTGTGTTATCCTTTTTTCCTGACTTGTCTCGTTCTAATATTGCACACTTTGTATATCAAATTACAGAGCCGATATTACTCCCGTTTAGAACGCTTTTAGAAAAGTTAATTCCACCTCGCCATACAGGCTATTATTTAGACTTTTCGCCTGTGCTTGCTCTATTTTTCTTGGATATTTTAAGAAATATTGTTATAAGATTACTGGTTGCAATTTTGTGGTAAGGAGATGATTTTTGAATGGACCTGTCGCCGCTGGAGATCCAGAAGAAAGAATTTAGTAAATCAATGAGGGGCTATAACAAAGAAGAAGTTGACGAGTTTTTAGAGAAGTTAACGGAAAATTACGAAAAAATTTATAAAGAAAACAAGGACTTAAGAGAACGAATTGAGCTTTTAGAAGAAACCATACAAAGTTATAGAGAAATCGAGACTACTTTAAAAAATACTCTTGTATTAGCTGAACAGACTGCTGAGGAAGTCAAAGCTAATGCACGCAAAGAAAGAGAGATTATTTTAAAGCAGGCAAACGCAGAAGCAGATAAAATTATCGAGGGTGCCCAGAAAAAATTCAACCAAATAAATAACAAAACAGAGGAACTTTTAAGGCAGTTTAATCTATACAAGACGCGGTTTAAAAACTTCCTTCAGTCTCAATTAGATTATCTTGATTGTAGTGAACTTGATATATCGAACTTGATTTTGCAAAATCAGGATATTTCGCAGGAAGAAAACGTATGCGAGGCTTCAAAAACCTGCATCACGGAAACATCAGATGAAATTGCGGTTAGCGAAGATACAGCAACTGAATAGATTGAAATTTATAAGATATGGTTGTATAATTGTTAAAAAACCGCAATACCGGAGGTAGCAATATTGCCATATATTATTTTAAGTATATTTATAGCGGGCTTAGATCTTATAACAAAATATCAAGTTCAAAAAACAATGGATCCGTTCGATTCGATTCCTATAATAAAAAATGTCTTCCATATAACTTATGTGCAAAATACAGGAGCAGCATTTAGTATATTAAGTGGAAGAATTTTTTTGTTCATTTCAGCTTCTATAATTATTATTTCCGCAATAACATTTATATTAATAAAATATCCCATCAAACAAAAGGCATTGGGCATTGCCCTTGCTATGGTTTTGGGGGGAGCGGCAGGCAATTTTATAGACAGAATGAGGTATGGATATGTAATTGACTTTTTAGATTTTAGGATTTGGCCTGTTTTTAACGTGGCGGATTGTGCCATTGTTATTGGAACAATAATTTTAGGATATTTTCTTCTTTTCCGCTTAGATTCGGAAAAACTAGAATTTAAGAATGGCAGGAGGTTAGATTGAGCAGCAAACTTGAATTTGTGGTAGAAAAAAATGACGAAAAAAAGCGGCTTGATGTATTTTTAGCAGAGAAAATAGAAAATTCCCGAAGCTTTATAAAAAACAGCATCCTTGAAGGCCAGGTCTTAGTTAATGGTTTTTGCGCAAAGCCTAATTATAGACTAAAACAAAATGACAAGATAACGGTTAATATTCTTGAAATGCCCAAACCTTCAGCGACTCCGGAAGATATCCCGCTAGACATTGTTTGCGAGGATGAAGATATAATTGTTATAAATAAGCCTAGGGGAATGGTGGTTTACCCGGCTGCCGGTAATTATTCAGGAACTTTAGTAAATGCTTTACTCTACCACACTAAGGATTTAGCATCTAATGGCGGACAAATAAGGCCTGGGATAGTGCATAGGTTAGATAAAGATACATCAGGCCTTATTGTAGTTGCAAAAAATAATGCAGCGCACCTTAATTTAGTAGAACAACTGAAAAACAGACAATTTAAAAAGGTCTATCAGGCTATAGTCTGGGGAGATATCAAAGATAACGAAGGCACGATAGATGCTCCTATTGGCAGACATCCTGTAAGACGGAAAGAAATGACCGTTACTACAAAAAATTCCAAAGACGCCATTACACATTTTAAAGTAGTGGAGAGATTTGGCGAATTTACGTTTATAGAGGCAAGAATTGAAACCGGCAGAACGCATCAAATAAGGGTTCATATGAAATTTATTAATCATCCGATAGTGGCAGATCCGGTATATTCGCGAAAAAAAGCGCCATTTGAAATAAAGGGGCAGGCGCTTCACGCATATAAATTAGGTTTTTACCATCCTACTACTAAAAAATTTATTGAATTTTCAGCACCTATGCCGGATGATATGGCTAAAATTTTGGATATACTCAGAGATAAATACGCAGAGCAGAGAAAGGATGGAAATTAAATGGAAGAAAAAGCACGCATAATGGATGAAAAAGCTATAGATCGCACACTTATTAGAATCAGCCACGAAATTATCGAGAAAAATAAAGGTGTTGAAGATCTGGCACTTGTAGGCATAAGAAGAAGAGGGGTTCCGCTAGCCAGGAGACTTGCAAAGTACATTTCTTCTATTGAGGGAGTAGAGGTGCCCGTAGGTATTTTAGATATAACACTTTATCGTGATGATTTGTCCAGCCTAACTTTACAACCGGTAGTGCACAAGACGGAAATAAATTTTAATATAGCTGATAAGAACATAATTTTAGTCGATGATGTAATTTATACAGGGAGAACAATACGAGCTGCACTTGATGCCCTGGCAGATTTAGGAAGAGCAAAATCAATTCAGCTTGCGGTGCTGATTGACAGAGGCCATAGAGAATTACCCATAAGGCCGGATTATGTAGGCAAAAACGTGCCAACCTCGAACGATGAAATAGTTGAAGTTAGATTAGAGGAGATAGATGGAGAAAATAGTGTTGTTATTTTAGAATGAAAGCTTTGCTACGATATTTTCATCTGGTGTAACATAAATTGTTTTTTGATGGTAATAAATCACAAAGCCCGGTTTTGCTCCTGAGGGCTTTTTTACGTGCTTTACATAAGTGTAATCCACCGGCACATTACTGCTATTTCTGCTTTTACTAAAATGTGCAGCAAGAATTGCTGCCTCCACAAGGGTAGTTTCGGGCACCTCATTCCCTGAGCTTTCGATGACAACGTGAGAGCCAGGGGTATTTTTGGCATGAAGCCATATATCGTCAGGTTTTGCTTTTTTAAAAGTCAGGACATCATTTTGTTTATTATTTTTTCCAACATTTATTATAAAACCGTCTGAAGATTTAAATTGCAGTGGTTTAGAAGAAGAGGCTGTTTTTTGCCTCCTTTTTTTATGTGATGGCGCAGCAAGATAACCTTGTGATTCTAATTCTTGTTGTATCTCCTCGAGATCCTCCGTAGATTGGCTATAATCGATGTTTACAAGCACACTTTCCAAATAGTCAATTTCTGCCAATATCTTGGAAATCCTACTTTCGACAATATTTTTCGTAGATTGTAGTTTTTTATATCTATTAAAATATTTTTGCGCATTTTGCGAAGGCGATAATTTTTCATTAAGAGGAATCTCGATTTCTTCGCCGGGCTGATAAAAATTAGGCAATATAACTTTTGATTGCCCGGGTTTTATATTGTATAAGTTTGCTGATAAAATTTCGCCCCAAAGCCTGTATTTTTCAAAATCAAGAGTTCTTTGTCTTCTTTCCTCAAGATATTCAAGAGATTGATTGAGTTTCTTTAAAATTTTTGCGATTTCAGTCTTGATTTTGTGTTTTGCCTTCTCAATTTCCGAGATCTCTCTTTTTTTAGAAAAAAAGGTATCAACCGCTGTATTTACATTCGAAACGCCGGTAATTAATTCGTTTTTATATATTTCCATAGGAAAAAGCCAAAAATCTAAAGGCACACGGCTGCTTTTGCTAAAATATACACGCGGATCAAAGTTGCGCAGAATCAAATCCTCTCGTATTTTCATCATGGAATCGGTAAGAGCTTCAATATCATCTTCACTTAAATTTGATATCGGTATTTTGTGGTCAATCCCGGCTCTTACCGCAATTTCTTGAGCTGAAATCCCTGAAAAACCGGCAAAGGTTTCAAGAAGCCACTTACTAAGGGTCTTGGTTTTGCCGGATTTTGCTGCATCTTTTATAACATTGATAATAGAGCTTCTGTCAGAAATTAGTAAATCTACTTTTTCTTCTACCGGCGGTTTAGTATAGGTTTTTCCAGGAAGAATTTCCCTGTATCTATTAACATCTAAGCCGATTCTTTTTATGGAATCAATAATTATCTTTGTTTGAAGGTCCAACAATATGATATTACTGTGTTTTCCCATGATTTCCGCTACTATTTCGTATTCTGCAGGCTGCATAAATTCATCTGTGTTTTTTATAGTGATATTTAAAATTCGCTCCAAACCATCCTGAACTATTTCCTCGATTTTTCCTCCCAAAAGATATTTTCTAAGCAGCATGCAAAACATTGGTGGAGAAGATGGGTTTTCAAAAGGCTTCCGAGCCAGATGAATACGGCAGTCTACAGAGTGAGCTGATATTAAAAGTTTGTATTCTTCACGATTATTATATACGCTAAGTACTACGTCATTTTTATCAGGTTGATAAATTTTACTTATCCTTCCACCAACCAAGAGATTTTTTAATTCGTCAGTTATTCCAAATAAAGTTAAACCATCAAACGGCATATAAAACCCTCCTTACATTGCAATTAAGTATAACATGAAACCGCCTGTTTTTAAAGATTTAACATGAAGGATGGCTTACATTTTTAGGAATTCTTATCTTTTGTGTTTTTATAAAAAATTCATAATATGAAAAAATAATGATTGACATCTTACATACTAATATGGTAGTATGTAAGTGAAAATATTCAGGTATTAATTTATGGCCTGAAGTAAAACAGGTGATGAAAATGAAATTGAACATTTCCAACCTTAAAAACAAAGAGTTCTGGCAGAGGAAAGGATATCAACTGCCTAATTTTGATATTGAAAAGATGAAAGAAAACACTCTTAAAAATCCAATGTGGTTACATTTTGGAGCTGGCAACATTTTTAGAGCTTTTCCCGCGGCATTGCAGCAAGATTTACTGGATAAAGGTCTTTCAGACCGAGGAATCATCGTATGTGAATCCTATGATGAAGAAATTATTGAAAAAGCTTACACGCCATATGATAACTTAAGTATACTTATAACTCTGAAAGCTGATGGCAGCATAGATAAGAAAATAATTGCAAGCATAGCCTCTGCAATGAATGTAAGAGATAGCTTAAATAAATTGATTGATATTTTTACACATCCAAGTCTACAAATAGCCAGCTTTACCATAACAGAAAAAGGATATTCGCTTGTGGATTCCAGCGGAAGTTATCCAAAAGAAATAGCAGAAGACCTTGAGGGAAATTTTCAAACTCCAAAGACTCTAATGGGTACAATAGCTTTTTTATGCTACAAAAGATACTTAGCCGGAAAGCTTCCTATAACTTTATTAAGTCTAGATAATTGTTCGCACAATGGCTCAAAATTACATGATGCAGTGAAAACTTTTGCTGATAGTTGGGTAGAAAATAAAAAAGTTGATGCAGGTTTTTTGGAGTATATACAAAATCAACAATTCGTATCTTTTCCATGGACAATGATAGACAAAATCACCCCAAGACCTTCTGAACAAGTAAAAGCTATGTTGGAAGCTGATGGACTAGAAGATGTGGAAATTATAAAAACAAAAAAGAATACATATGTCGCATCTTTTGTAAACGCGGAGCAAACCCAATATCTCGTTGTAGAAGATGTATTTCCAAATTCAAGACCTCCTTTAGAAGAAGCGGGTGTAATTTTTACAGATAGAGAAATCGTGGATAAAGTAGAAAAAATGAAAGTTTGCACATGCCTTAATCCATTACACACGGCGCTTGCTATATACGGCTGCCTTTTAGGCTATACCTCTATTGCGGACGAGATGAAAGATAAGCACCTTAAAAAATTTATTGAAAAGCTAGGGTATGAGGAAGGGCTGCCTGTTGTAGTAGATCCGGGAATAATAAAACCGGAAGAATTTTTAAAAGAAGTTATAGAAGAAAGATTGCCAAATCCTTTTGTTCCTGATACACCACAACGGATAGCTTGTGACACATCACAAAAAATCCCGGTGCGCTTTGGCGAAACTCTCAAGGCATATATTTCAACTGGGAAGCGAGACATATCAACACTAACATATATACCGTTATTTTTTGCAGGCTGGTTAAGATACCTTATGGGAATAGACGATGAAGGAAAGCCATTTGCCCCCAGCCCTGACCCAATGCTTGAAGTATTGCAGGGATATATAAAAGACATATCTTTGGGAGATAAAGGACCGTTTACGGATTCATTAAAGCCAATACTTTCAGATGAAAAAATATTTGGAGTAGATCTTTATAAATATAAACTCGCTCCGAAGGTAGAAAATATGTTTACAGAACTAGTGGCTGGTAAGGGGGCGGTAAGGAAGACATTGGAGAAATACGTTAGCGACTAAACGACTATGTTTAAAACACAATAGCCTTAAGGAGATGTGAAAATGGCGTTTATAAATGACGATTTTATGTTACAGAATGACACTGCTAAATTTTTATATCATACGTATGCCAAATCTCTTCCAATATTTGATTATCACTGCCACTTAGACGTGAAGCTCATAGCCAAGGACTATCAATTTTCTAGTATAGCTGAACTGTGGCTGGCAGGAGACCATTACAAATGGAGAGCAATGAGGGCTAACGGCATATCAGAAGAAATGATTACTGGAAATGCCAGTTCTGTAGAAAAATTTGAAGCATGGTCAAAAACTATCGAAAATTGCATAGGAAATCCATTATATCATTGGACTCATCTGGAATTAAAAAATTATTTTGGCATAGATGAACTATTAAATGAGAATAATTGGAAAGAAATTTATAATAAAGCCAATAAAGTGATCAAGGAAGAGCAATTAACCGCAAGAAAGTTGCTTCAATTATCAAACGTGACTTATATTTGTACCACTGACAATCCCCTAGACTCTCTTGAATATCATGATAAAATAAGCGCTGATAAGAATTTTAAAATTAAAGTACTCCCTTCTTTTAGACCGGATGAAGCGTTTACAATTGGAGAAAAAAAGTTCGTTGATTTTGTTAAGAAATTAGCCCAAATTACAAATACTACAATCAAAAGTTATTCGGATTTTGTTAAGTGTTTAGAAGAACGGGTTGATTACTTTGATAAAAGAGGAGCTTTTATATCTGATCATAGCTTTGAAAAATTGTTTTTTAAAGAATCAACAGATGAAGAAGTAGAAGCCATATTTCAAAAGTCGCTAAATGAAAATCAAATTACTGACGAAGAATACAAAAAATTTATCAGCCGTTTGATAATAGACTTAGGGGCTATTTATCACAAAAAAAACTGGGTAATGCAAATTCATTTTGGAGCAATACGAAATAACAATACTGTTATGTATGAGAGGCTTGGACCAGATACGGGATTTGATTCTATAGCCGATCAATCAGATTTAGCTTATGCATTAAATAGGCTACTCGATACTATGTACCAAAGGAATACTTTGCCAAAAATGATTATATACAATCTGAATCCGGAATATAATCACATTGTAGCAAGCGCTATAGCAAATTTTCAAAGCAATGAAGAGGGAATAAAAAACAAGATTCAATTCGGAGCCGGATGGTGGTTTAATGATACAGAGCAAGGCATGCTTCGTCAGATGAGTACTTTAGCAGACCATGGATTACTTATGCATTTTACGGGAATGGTCACAGATTCACGGAGCTTCCTATCGTTTCCACGTCATGAGTATTTCAGACGAATTTTATGCAATTATATAGGCGAACAGGTTGAAGAAGGAAAATTTCCCAATGATAAAAAATTACTAAAAAAGTTGGTAGAGAATATCTGTTATTATAATGCGTTAAATTTTTTTGCTAAGGATATATAAGAGTTTCATGAGTTATTTATGATTTCCGGCAAATCAGGACATAGAAGTATTACATAAGATATTGAACACCATTTGCTTAAAATTAGTTTTAGATGAAAGGGGAGAAGCCTATTTTAAAAAGATAAAGCGCAAAAAAGTGTAAAAATAAATGCGACGGCAGCAAAAATTTTTAAAATTAGGGGGATGAAAATGAAAAAAAGTTTTAAGTTATTATCATTAATCTTGGCGCTGGCATTAATCAGTTCAGTGTTAGCAGGATGCGGAGGCCAACAATCGCAAGAAGGTAAACAGGAGTCAGAGGGAAATTCAACCTCAGAAGAAATTACTCTTGTATATGCGGAAGTCAATCCGCCAGATTCTATTGCCGGCAAGACAGCTTTTGCTTTTAAAGATAAAGTAGAAGAGCTTTCAAATGGTCAGATTAAAATTGATGTTCAAGCAAGTGGAGTTTTGGGAGCAGAAAATGATGTGCTAGACACAATGCTAGGTGGCGGCAAGACAATTGACATGGCTCGTATATCCGCATTTGCCCTGACAAGCTATGGCGGTGAAAAATCAATGTTGCTCTCTGTTCCTTATACATTTGTAAACCGTGAACATTTTTGGAAATTTGCTAATTCTGATTTAGCTTCTGAATTTCTTCTAGAACCACATGAAAATGGCAAGGGAGTTAGAGGTTTATTCTACGGTGAAGAAGGTTTCCGTCATTTCTTCACAGTAAAGCCGATTAAAGGCATAGAAGATCTTAAAGGTATGAAACTTAGGGTATCAGCAGATCCCATTATGACTGCCATGGTAGAAGCTCTTGGCGCCTCACCCACGGTCGTATCATTTAATGAATTATACTCTGCACTACAAACAGGTGTAGTCGATGGAGCAGAACAGCCAATTGTAAACTACAAAGCTAATTCATTTTATGAGGTTGCACCAAATTTGATTCTTGATGGCCATACTCTTGGAGCAATACAAGTAATCATAACAGATGAAGCATGGGATAGTCTAACAGAGGAACAGCAAAATATTCTTATGGAAGCCGGTAAGTATGCATCAGAGTATAACAGAAAGATTTCCGAAGAAACGGAAAATCAAGCTTTAGATGAACTAAAAGCTAAAGGCGTAAATGTTATAGAAGTTAACGATATTACACCTTGGAAAGAAGCATGTAAGGATGTAATCTCTTCTGCAACAGAAAAATATGCTGAACTTTATCAGCAAATTCTTGATATGCAATAAATTTAAAAATTCTAATAAATTTCCGAGAGATACAATCGTATTCAAAAATTTTATTTTACCTTAAGTTTACCCTAAATATTGCAAATCAAATAAAATAGAGCAATTGTGAAATGCATATCTGATGCTTTGATTTCGCTAATAACCAAAAAATATGTCGAAATTATCAAGAGTAAAACGAATAATTTAATTCGTGCTCTTGATAATTTCAAGTACACTTTCAAACAATGTTAAAGCGAAATCAAGGCAAAATTTATTTATGGTAGATAAATATACGATAACTAGCTATTTGAAATATTCGTATGTAATGCCACTTATAAGAGTAGCAAATAAACAAGAGTAATTTAATAAATAACACGAGTAGGAGGAGGTAAAACATGGCAGGAATTTTTGGTATTCTTAATAAGATTAAACCAGTATATGATCAAATATATAAGATTACTCTTTTTTTGTGCAAAATGCTTTTGATAGCTGATATTCTTGTTGCGACACTGACTGTAGCGGGGCGATATATTCCATTTATACCTGATCCGGCATGGAGCGAAGAAGTGATTTTAAGCTGTATGGCGTATATGACAGTTCTTTCTGGAGCCTTAGCCATCAGAAGAAGGGCACATATTCGTATGACAGCATTTGATAAATTTTTACCTGAAAAACTAGTGACTATTTCGGATGTTATTTCTGATATTGCTGTTTTAGTGTTAGCCATAGTTCTGATAGTAGTGGGTTGGAGATACTCAGTAGAGATTGGCTCAAAAGGTTCCTATGTAAGTATGCCCAATGTCTCCAGATTCTGGATGTACTTTGCTGTGCCATTAGGAGGGATAGCCATGCTTATATTTCAAATTGAGGTTTTATTAGAAAATATCGAGAAGCTTTTTGCGATAAAGGAGGAAATATAGATGAGCGTTGAAAGTACAGCGATTTTGATTTTACTCAGCAGCTTCTTTATAATGATACTTTTAAGATTTCCAATCGCTTATGTAGTTGCGCTTTCATCATTGTTAACGCTTTTATATCAAGGGCTGCCGCTTACTACGATTGTTCAACAGATGGTAAAAGGAATTAGCTCTTATAGCCTCATGGCAGTGCCGTTTTTTATTACAATGGGAGTTTTAATGGGAACTGGCGGTATCTCAGAAAAGTTAATTGAGTTAGCAAATGCTTGTGTTGGGTGGATGAGAGGAGGCTTAGCGATGGTTAACATCGTTGCATCCTACTTTTTCGGAGGTATTTCCGGCTCAGCGGCTGCAGATACCGCTTCTCTCGGCAGTATTTTAATTCCTATGATGGTAGAAGAGGGGTATGATGCTGATTTCTCTACTGCGGTTACGATTACTTCTTCAGTGGAAGGTCTTTTAGTTCCTCCTAGTCATAATATGGTTATCTATTCTACTGCTGTAGGTGGTGTCTCGATAGGAAGCCTTTTTCTTGCCGGATATTTACCGGGTGCAGTCTTAGCAGTATCTTTAATGATAGGTGCCTATATAATTTCCGTTCAAAGAAATTATCCTAAAGGCGAAAAATTCAGTATGAGCAATTTATTGAAACAGCTCGGTGCATCTATTTGGGCTCTTGCATCTGTTTTAATAGTTGTAATAGGAGTAGTCGGAGGTATCTTTACAGCTACGGAATCTGCGGCTATAGCAGTTATTTATAGCTTAATTGTTAGTGTATACATCTATAAAGGCCTTGACTGGAAAGGCGTGTGGAAGGCTCTAGAAAGCTGCATAGATACACTTTCTATTGTTCTAATTTTAATTGCAACTTCTAGTATTTTTGGATATTTGCTAACACGCTTACATGTGCCGTCTCTAGCAGCAAATGCGATTATTAGTTTTACAGATAATCCTATTATCTTGTCATTGCTTTTAAATTTTATTCTTTTGGTTCTGGGGTGCATTATGGACATGGCTCCGATTATATTAATTGCTGTTCCTGTTCTATTTCCGATTGCAACTTCAATTGGCATTGATCCTATCCAGTTTGGCATCATCGTTGTCCTGAACTGTGGAATAGGTCTCTTGACGCCTCCTGTAGGATCTGTGTTGTATATTGGCACCGCCATTTCCAAGCTGCCGATGGAACGCGTTGTAAAAGCGACATTACCATTTTACATTTGTATGATTATCGCTCTTTTGCTGGTAACATTCGTTCCGGCAATTAGTCTGTGGCTCCCATCATTATTTATGTAAAGAGACGATCGTCATGAAATATAAATATAATTATCAGGTGATGGCTTCTGATATTTGGAAACTATCTATATCTAATATTTATAATTCTATGATAGGAGTATGCAACATTATTTTTACTGCTGCTATACTGCTTTTAACAGTAAAGTTCTGGGCAAATGCAACCACCATTATAAAATTACTTCTAATGCTAGCAGTTAGTTTATTTACAATTATTCAACCTATCGTTATTTATCTTCAGTCAAAAAGATTGGTAGCAAAGATTCCATCTGATTTAGAGATAGGCTTTGATGACTATGGAATTCACATAATGACAAAGAATCAAAATTCTAAATTCGAATGGGATAAGATAAAAGGGGTATACAAAAAACCAAATATGCTTATTATATACACAGCACATAAGCAAGGATATATATTAACAAATAAAATATTAGGGGTGCAAAAAGAAGATCTATATGACTATATTTTAGACAAAATTAACATGGGACAACACTGAAAACTTTATAAATATTGTAGCCTATCCATAACCTAAGGCGACAATTACAAGTTAAAATTAATCTATTATCGGAGGTTGATACATTTGAAGATGGTATTTAGGTGGTTTGGTGAAAAATATGATAAGATTCCTCTTAATTATATACGGCAAATACCTGGCGTATCCGGAGTTGTAACAAGTTTAATGGATATTCCGGTAGGTGAAGTCTGGCCCTTGGAAAGAGTTCAGGCTCTTAAAAAAGAAATCGAAGATCATGGTCTGGAAGTTGAAGTTATTGAAAGCGTTAATATACATGAAGACATAAAACTTGGTGAAAAGACAAGGGATAAATACATTGATGCATATATTAAAACTATGGAAAATCTGTCGAAAATTGGAATAAAAGTAATCTGCTATAATTTTATGCCTGTGCTTGATTGGGCAAGAAGCGAGCTTGCAAAACCACTAAGCGACGGATCCACTACTATGGCATATAAGCATGAATACATTTTAAATATTGATCCACAAAATCTTGCAAGTCGAGTAGGAGAGCAATCAGGTGGATTTGAGCTTCCAGGTTGGGAGCCAGAAAGATTAAAAGAGATGTCTACCGTAATAGAAAAATATAAGAATATTACTGAGGAACAATACTGGAAGAATATAAAATATTTTCTAGACAGCGTTATTCCTTATGCTGAAAAATATGATATTAAACTTGCTATTCATCCGGATGATCCACCATGGCCAATATTTGGCCTGCCAAGAGTTATTACCAACAGAGATAATATAAGAAAATTCCTTGATCTTAATACTAGCCCATATAATGGTTTAACGCTTTGTACAGGATCACTTGGAGCAAATAAAGAAAATGATCTTCCTGCTATTATAAGAGAATTTTCAGGAGAAGGAAGGGTGCATTTCGCTCATATAAGAAATCTTAAATTCGAAAACGATAAAGATTTTTATGAAAGCGCACATCTTTCTAAGTGTGGATCACTGGATATGTTTGAAATTGTAAAGGCCTTCTATGACACAGGATTTACCGGGTATATAAGGCCGGATCATGGACGTATGATTTGGGATGAAACAGGACGTGCAGGTTATGGACTTTATGATAGAGCTTTAGGTGCTACTTATATACAAGGACTGTGGGAAGCGATCGATAAAATGAGCAAACGATATTGCAAGTAATGTATTCGGTAGTTTAGAAAATGATAGGATTGAAAGTCTCTCTGGGTGAAAAAACCAACTTAATTCAAGCCCAGAGGGACTATTTTGGCGCACATACTTATGAAAGAATAGATGAAGAAGGGATTTTTCATACGATCTGGATTTGACAAAAGATGAAAATGTTGGAATAAGGTATTTTAAAGTTACTTTTTATATCATATAATTAATCAGTAGTATAGAAAGTAGGATAATTATGCTTGAATTATTAGAAAGAGACAAAAGAGAGACTACAAGAGAATACGTAATAAGAGTTCTAAGACATAATATAATAAATTTAAATCTCAAACCAGGTCAGTTTGTAAGTGAAAACGAGATTGCGGAAATACTGGGAGTAAGCCGCACCCCTGTGAGAGAAGCTTTTATCGAGCTTTCTAAATCGGCTCTGGTTGAGATATATCCTCAAAGAGGTACTTGCATTGCGCCTATAGACATGGATGTCGTTGAGGAATCCCGATTTATGCGATGTGTACTGGAAAAAGCTGTTATTCAATTGGCATGCGATAAAATATCTGACCGCGATATTACAAAACTTGAGGATAACCTTCAATTACAAGAGACATGCCTAGGACACCATGACCCGCAGTATTTACTCTATTTAGATGATAAATTCCATGAATACTTGTTCGAGATATGCAATAAGAAAATGACGTATAATTTGATTAAAAGTGCCGTTGCTCAGTTTGATAGAGTCCGTATATTAAACTATACGGAAATGGATATGAATGTCAGTGTGAATGAACATAGAGAATTGCTCGAAGCTATAAGAAGACGAGATAAAGAATTGGCGACAGAGCTTATGGAAAAACACCTGACACGGGTAATTTACGACATGTCTTATTTAAAGGAAAAGCATCCGGAGTATTTTAAAGGTAATATTATAAAAGTATCATCATATGCAGGCAATGATTCATGAGGTTTCCGACAAAATATCGGAGACCTTTTCTTTTTCTATACTATTTTCTAAAATTCTATTTACAAACTTACAAAATAGAGGTATAAAGATTTAAAGATGTAGACAAAGGAGCAGATAATATGCTAATAGGAGCTCATATTTCTATTTCCAAGGGTTATGAACATGCAGTAAATGAGGCAATATCTATTGGAGCAAACACGCTACAGTTTTTTACTCGAAATCCTAGAGGCAGTGCTGCAAAAGCACTGGATCCAAACGATATAGAGAAAATGAAAAAACGAGTTAATGAAACTAATTTTGGTCCCTTGGTGGCTCATGCTCCATATACGCTTAATCCGGCGTCAGATAAAGAAAATGCCAGAAATTTTACTAAAAATATTATTCTAGACGATCTGGATAGAATGGCTATTATTGGTGCTCCATATATTGTTTTGCACCCGGGCAGCCATTTAGGGGCAGGAGTAGAAGTAGGTATCAGAAGGATTGCTGCCATATTAAAAGAAGTGACAGAGAGCAAAAAAGATGTTATGATTTTGCTGGAAACGATGTCAGGTATGGGAACAGAAGTCGGATACAGGTTTGAACAGCTTTATGATATTATTAATCTTACAGAAAGCCCTGAAAATTTTGGAGTATGTTTTGACACCTGTCATCTGTTTGCAGCAGGTTACGACATAGTTAATGATTTGGACGGAGTGATTTCAGAGTTTGATAAAATTTTAGGACTTTCAAAATTGAAGGCAGTGCATTTAAATGATAGCAAGTTTGGACTAGGAAGTATGAAAGACAGGCATGCAAATTTAGGAGAGGGCATGCTTGGCATTGGAACAATTAAAGCTGTGTTAACTCATCCAAGACTGGAAGATAAGCCATTCTTATTAGAAACACCTGGCGGCATTGAAGCTTACAAAAAGGAAATTGCATTGGCAAAGACATTAGTATCATAAACATCGAACCCGGCACCGGCTTGTTGAACTTCAATGTTATTGTTTTAAATAAAATTAAATGATATAATAATTGCAAGGATTATTTAGTAAACCAGGGCAAACCCTGGTTTACTGGGTTTATTTAGTGCATAAAGGTTATTTTTTACTGAAAAAAATTAACTCTTTAAATAAAAAATCTGGGAGGTTATATTTCGATTATGGATATCAAACTTGTCAATATTGGATTTGGAAATATTGTATCAGCAAATCGCATAATAGCTATTGTTAGTCCTGAGTCGGCACCTATAAAGCGCATAATTCAGGAAGCCCGTGAACGAGGAATGCTTATAGATGCCACCTATGGCAGAAGAACCCGTGCTGTTATAATAACAGACAGCGATCATGTTGTGTTATCAGCTATTCAGCCGGAGACAGTAGCTCATCGCTTAAGCAGCAACAAAAATTTGATTGAAGACGAAGAAATAGTCGAAGAAGAAACTAATTTCGAATAGAGGGAACTTTATGAGCGAAAAGGGCTTGCTTATTGTGGTATCAGGACCTTCCGGCGTCGGAAAGGGAACGCTGTGCAATGCATTGGTGAAAAACATAGATAATTTATTTATATCAATTTCAGCTACTACCAGGCCGCCTAGGACAGGCGAGGTAAACGGCGTAAATTACATCTTTATGAACCAAGAGAATTTCGAAGAGAAAATTGAAGAAGGGCAGTTTTTGGAATGGGCCAAGGTATATAATAATTATTATGGGACGCCTAAAGAATTTGTTATTGAAAAGCTAAAAGAAGGCAAAGATGTAATTCTTGAAATCGATATACAAGGCGCGGCTCAAGTAAAAAAGAACTGTCCTAACGGGGTTTTCGTATTTATAGCACCACCCAGCCTTGAGGAATTAAGAAAGCGAATTATAAACAGAGGCACGGATAACGAAGAGTCTATTAATTTACGTTTAAAATCTGCAAAAGAAGAGATGCGAGCTTCTTTTGATTATGATTATGTTATAATTAATGATGATTTAGATAAAGCTGTTTTGAAACTTCAATCGGTTATTTTAGCAGAAAGATGCAAGGTTTCAAGGAATAAAGATAAAATTTTAGAGATTATCGGAGATTGACACTAGGAGGAATAAGCCATGATGTATCCATCTATAGATTCTCTTACTGCAAAGTATGAGAGTAAATATATTATAGCAGTTGCGGCTGCTAAAAGAGCACGACAATTAGTAGAAGGTGCGAAGGAGCTTGTAGAAGTAAATACGAAAAAACCTGTTTCAATAGCACTATTCGAGCTTGATGCAGGTAAGATTATAATAGAAAAACCAAAAACTCGAGTAAAATAAAAGAGGTGTGCGATGCTTAAAGACAAATTTGTGATATTGGGAGTGACTGGCAGCATAGCCATCTATAAAGCGGTAGAGCTGGTAAGGCTTTTAAAAAAAGCAGGTGCGCAAGTTCAAGTAATAATGACAAAATCGGCATGCGAATTTGTTAAGCCGTTGACTTTTCAAGTCATATCCCAGAATCCTGTTATCACCGATATGTTTGAAGAACCTGACTCCTTTGATGTGGAACATGTAGCTCTTGCAGATAAAGCTGATGTTTTTTTGGTAGCACCGGCTACTGCTAACATAATTGCAAAAATTGCAGCCGGTCTGGCAGACGATATGCTTACCACCACTATACTTGCCACAAGAGCAAAAAAGATAATCGTCCCTGCAATGAATGTTAATATGTATGAAAATATTATAACACAAAGGAATATTGAAACTCTCACATCTACCGGTGCTGTGGTGATAGAACCTGCAACCGGTGATCTTGCATGCGGATATAAAGGTAAAGGAAGATTTCCTGAGCCGGCAGATATTGTCGAGCAAATAGAAGTGATATTAGGGAAAAGCGGAGATTTAAGAGGCAAAAAGTTTTTAATAACCGCAGGACCTACTCGCGAACCTATTGATCCGGTTAGGTTTATTACCAACCATTCTTCCGGAAAAATGGGTTATGCCTTGGCCGAAAAAGCAGTGCATCGAGGTGGCGAAGTTATTTTGATTTCCGGTCCGACAAACATAAAACCGCCCCTGGGCCTTTCAAAATATATTCCCGTAGAAACAGCCGATGAAATGTTTAACGCTGTTATGGAATACTATCCTAAGGTCGATGTTGTTATAAAATCGGCGGCTGTTGCGGATTTTTCGCCCAAATATTTTAGTGAAGAAAAAATAAAGAAACAGAATTTTGATATGGTACTTGAACTTAAGCGAAATCCGGATATACTGCAAGAACTGGGAAATAGTAAAACACACCAGATTTTAGTTGGATTTGCTGCTGAAACAACTGATACACTAAAAAATGCCCAGGATAAACTGAAGCGAAAAAATCTTGATCTGATAGTATTAAATGATCTTACAGCGCAGGGAGCGGGTTTCGGCACAGATACGAACATCGTGAAGATATTATACAAAGACGGACGAATAGAAGAATTGCCTAAAATGCTCAAGAAGGACTTGGCTGATGAAATATTAAACAGGATATACGCTTTTTTGGAGCAAAATCGTAAATTTTAAGCTGTATAAGTTTTAGTAGGAGGAAAATCTTTGATTAATGCTTGCTTGGTAGCAGTAGATGTAAAACATCCAAAAGCCAAAAAAGAATACACATACTTGATTCCCAAGGATATGCAATCATCAATAAACCTTGGTGATGTAGTCCGTGTTCCTTTTGCCAATATGAAAACGACAGGAGTGGTTACAGAACTTTTGGATACAAGTAGCTGCGAACCTGCCGACTATAAATTAAAATCGATTATAGACAAAGAGCCAGTGAGTCTGCCGGCAGAATTACTAGAACTTGCAAAAAGTCTTTCCAAATATTATGGCACCCCACTTATAGATTTTTTGCGTCTTATGCTGCCGCCTTCCCTTGGATACAAAACTGAGCGAGTATATTTTTTGCAAAGTAATGCAGACAATAGCAAGATCTCTAAAAGAGCATTTAATCAGAAACAAATATTCGATTATATAGCAAAAGCCGAATGTGCTACTGAAAATGAAATTTCAAAAAACTTAAAGATTCCACTTTCGTCGGTAAGGTCGGCACTAACAGCGCTTTGTAAAAAAGAAATAATAAAAAAAGATTATAAGATAGTAAGAAGAAAGCCTTTTTCAATTTCATACAGCAGTTCCAGTCAAGATATTATACTTACAGAAGAACAAGAAAATGCAATAAAAACGATTGTGGAAAGCTATTATAACTCTAAAAAAACCGTACTTTTATACGGAGTTACAGGCAGTGGCAAAACCGAAGTATACCTTAGAGCTATTGATGAAGTTATAAAAACAGGGAAAAAAGTTCTCATGTTAGTTCCTGAAATTTCGCTTACACCTCAAATGCTTTCAATATTTCAAAACCGCTTTAAAGATAAAACTGCTGTTATCCACAGCAAACTTTCAGCAGGAGAAAGATTTGACGAGTGGCAGCGTATATGTTCAGGAAAGGCTTTGGTTACTCTAGGAGCAAGGTCAGCAATATTTGCCCCTATCCAAGATTTAGGCATGATTATCATAGATGAAGAACATGAGACTTCTTATAAAAACGGTGAACATCCATATTATGACGCAAGGATGGTTGCGCAATTAAGGGCAAAACAGCAGAATGCTCTTCTAGTTTTAGGTAGCGCCACTCCTTCTGTAGAATCTTTTTATAGAGCTTGCAAAGGAGAATATTTACTTGCCGAACTTACCAAAAGGGTGTCAGGGCGACATCTGCCAAAATTAGAAGTTATAGACATGAGAGAAGAATTAAAAGCTGGCAACAGACACATCTTTAGCAGGAAGCTGCTTTACGGGATGAAGGAGACTCTAGAACAAAAAAAACAGGTTATCCTATTCTTAAACCGCAGAGGTCACTCGACTTTTGTTATTTGTAGAGACTGTGGCTTTGTTTTAAAATGCAAGTATTGCGATATTTCAATGACGTATCATTTTGAAGATAAGACTGCTCGGTGCCACTATTGCGGTTATACGATAAAGGCACCTGATATATGTCCAAAGTGCAGCAGTAGAAACATAAGGTATTTTGGGGCAGGAACGGAAAAGGTAGAAGAAGAAGCGAGGAGATTTTTCCCCGAATATTCCACTATAAGGATTGATTCTGATTCAACCCGGAAAAAAGGATCCTTGGAAAAAATGCTGGCAAGTTTTAAAAAAGGAAATGCCCAAATATTAGTGGGGACTCAGTCTATTGCAAAAGGACTAGACTTTCCAAATGTTACGCTTGTAGGGATTATAAGTGCTGATACTATTCTAAATGTGCCTGATTTTAGATCGGGCGAGCGAACATTTCAATTGATTACTCAAGTTGCAGGCAGATCAGGAAGAGGAGAAACTCGAGGAAAAGTATATGTCCAAACATATAATCCTGAATCATTTGCTATTCAAGCAGCTTGCAATTTTGATATAGAAGGCTTTTATAAAGAAGAATTAAAAAACCGCAAAGAGGCAAATTACCCGCCTTTTTGCCGCATGCTCAACATTGTTTTTAAAGGAAATGATGAAAATTTAGTCAAAAAAGAAGCGGACAAAATAGGTAAGATGCTCCAGCAGCAATTTAGCACTAAAATCAAAATGTATGGCCCGGTTCCGGCGCCTCGATCCAAAATCAGAGAAAATTACCGTTATAATATTTTAATAAAAAGCGATCAGATAGATATTTTGATAAATATTTGTAACCAAATGAATATTTTAAATATTGATAATAAAATAGACATATCTTGGGATATAGACCCGTTGGATTTGTTATAGGAGGCATGTTAATGGCACTAAGAAATATTCGTGAATACGGCGATGAAATTTTAAGAAAAAAAGCTAAAGATGTTACTGTATTTGACAAACGACTACATGTGCTTATAGAAGATATGCAAGAAACGATGGTGCATGCTAATGGCGTCGGTCTTGCGGCTCCGCAAGTCGGTGTGCTTAAAAGGGTAATTGTTATAGATGTGGGAGAAGGCCCTATAGCATTAGTAAACCCAGAGATAGTAGAAAGCGAAGGAGAAATTATTGATGCCGAAGGGTGTTTAAGTGTGCCCGGCGTGCTTGCCGAAGTTGCAAGACCTATGAAAGTCAAAGTCAAGGCACAGGATAAATGGGGTAACTATATAGAATTAGAGGGTCAAGAGTTGCTGGCAAGAGCTTTGTGTCACGAAATAGATCATCTTTATGGCAAGCTTTTTGTGGATAAAGCTATAAAATTCATTGAACCTGATAGCGAGGAAGAAAAATGAAGGTTGTATTTATGGGAACGCCAGATTTTGCGGTTGTCCCTCTTGAAATGTTAATAAAAAACAATATAAATATTATAGGTGTTGTTACACAGCCGGATCGGCCGGTAGGAAGGAAAAAAGTTATAACTGCACCTCCTGTAAAAAAGCTTGCATCTAATTACGATATTCCTGTATACCAGCCAGAGAAGGTTAAAAGTGCTGAATTTATCAAAATCCTTAAATCGCTTGAGCCTGACCTAATCATTGTTGTTGCTTTTGGACAAATTTTAAGCCGAGATGTACTTGATATTCCTAAAATAGGATGCATAAATGTTCATGCTTCATTGCTACCGAAATATAGAGGCGCAGCTCCGATGCAGTGGGCGATAATAAACGGAGAAAAGGTAACAGGAGTAACTACCATGTGGATGGACGAAGGAGTAGACACCGGAGATATCTTTATGCAGGAAAAGATTGAAATAGATGACGAGTGGACATCACTAGAACTTTCATGTGAGCTTTCAAAATTAGGTGGAAAATTACTAATCAAAACTTTGGAAAATATAAAATCTGGAAATTTAATACGAGTACCTCAAAACCACGAAGAAGCAACTTATGCACCAATGCTTAAAAAGGACGATGGTAAAATTAATTGGTTTAAAACCACCTGGGAGATTTATAATTTAATTCGAGGTATGTATCCGTGGCCAACTGCATTTACATTAAGAAACAAAACTGAATTTAAGATATTAAAAGCCAGACCTTATTTAACAAATGCTGCACCTAATCCCGGCAAATATTTGGGTGCAGTAAAAAATGAAGGTTTTCTGATAGGCACAGGAGACGGAAGCCTGCTTGTGTTAGAAGTGCAAGAATCCGGAAAAAAGCGGATGAAAGCCACAGAATATTTAGCCGGTCACACAATGAATGAAGGAGAATTCTTTGCCGATGATGTACACCAAAAATAATGGTGAAAGTGCAAAAAAAAGAGTATTTATCGGACTGCTGTCTGTAAGTATTCTTCTGATTTTAGGAATGATTTTTGCAGGAGTTCTTATCTATTATAATAAATTTGGCGACTGGTACCGCTACATTTTATTAGGAGTAATAATATTCTTAAGTATATTTATTATTCTAATAGGCATCGGCCTTGCGGCAGTTGTTCTGACATTACTACATGTAAGAAGCTTTTTTGGCCTTGAAAAACTAATGAAATCTTCGCTAAACTTGTTATTTCCATTAGTTGTAGCAATTGGAAGAATTTTCAATATACCTGCCGAGGTTATCAAAGATTCCTATATCGAAGTAAACAATAAACTGCTTCAAAGCAAAGCTTATTCATTAAAACCAAGCGATATTCTTATTTTAGCTCCTCACTGCCTACAAAAGTGGGACTGTCCTTACAAAGTTACTGCCGATGTTTCTAACTGCCACCATTGCGGCCGATGTGATATAGATAAGCTTTTAAAGATAAGTGAAGAATATGGAGTTAACTTGACAGTTGTGACAGGCGGAACTTTGGCCAGAAAAAAAGTTAAAGATTTTAGGCCAAAGGCAGTGGTAGCTATTGCGTGCGAGCGGGATTTAACAGACGGCATCTTAGATACCAGTCCGCTACCTGTATTTGGGGTTTTAAATATTAGACCGGAGGGGCCATGCAAAAATACAAAAGTTAATTTAGACAAGGTAACTTACGCAATTGAATTTTTTCTATCTGGGAAGGAGTAGTATAATACATTGCCAAAACCTAGAGAATTGGCGGTTTCTATATTGACCAAGATAGAAAAGGGTTCATATGGAAATCTGCTTTTAAGTCAATATTTAACACCTGATATAACTCAAAAAGATCGCGCATTAATTACTGAGCTAGTCAACGGAGTTGTACAAAATCTTCTTCGAATAGATTATATAATATCACAATTTTCTAAAATACACCCATCAAAAATGTCTCCAAATGTTAGAAATGCTTTAAGAATAAGTGTATACCAAATATTCTTTTTGGATAGAGTGCCGGAATTTGCAGCTGTAAATGAATCAGTAAATATCGTAAAAAAGTTTAGTGGAGCAAAGGCAGCAAATTTTACAAATGCCGTTTTAAGGAATATTATAAGGAATAAAGATAATATATCCTATCCTGATAGAGATAAAAATTTTGAAGAATACCTTTCGGTGTACTATTCTTTTCCTTCATGGCTTGTTAAAAGATGGGTGGATTTGTTTGGCAAAAGCTTTACAGAAAGTTTGTGCATATCATTAAATGAAAGGCCAAAACTTTGTGCCAGGGTAAATACTCTCCTTACTACAAGAGAAAGATTAGAAAACAGATTCAGAGCCGAAGGTGTACTTACTGCTCCCGGCCTGTTTTGTGATGAGGCTTTATATATTTTAAGCTCTCCCCCCATCACTACCTTAGAAAGCTTTAAAGAAGGTCTTTTTATTCCACAAGACGAAAGCTCGATTATAGCATCTCTTGCAACGGGTGTAAAAAGTGGCGAGAAGATTCTTGATGCAGCAGCAGCTCCCGGAGGCAAAGCAACTCACATGGCTGCTCTTATGCAAAATAAAGGAGAAATAATTGCATGGGACGTACATCCCCATCGAGTCCAACTCATAAAAGAAAATTGCCGAAGATTAAAGGTAGATATTGTTAAGCCGGAGGTAAAAGACGCTAAAGTTTTTGATGAGAATCTAGTTGATACATTTGATAAAGTTATAATAGATGCACCATGCTCCGGGACAGGAGTTATCAGACGCAAGCCAGATATCAAATGGTCAAAAAAACCTGAAGATATTATTTCTTTAAAATCAGAACAAGAAAAAATATTAAACACATGCTCTTGTTATGTAAAACCCAATGGTATCTTAGTTTACAGCACATGCAGCATAGATCCGGAAGAAAATGAGAAAAATATTGAAGCTTTTCTTGCAAAAAATGATTCTTTCGTCTATGATGATTTAAGGAATTATGTACCTAAAGAGCTTCATGAAAGCCTTGAAAATCATTGCGGTTATTTAACTTTGTACCCAAATCTTCATGGGACAGACGGATTTTTCATTGCTCGTTTGAAAAAAGTTAAGCCATTAAGGTGAAACGGTATGAATAAAATTAATTTAAAAAGTTACACACTAGAAGAGTTAGAAAATTTTGTGCATCAGATGGGGCAACCTTCCTATCGAGCAAAGCAAATCTATAAATGGATATATAGAGGACAAACAGACTTTGAAAAGATGACAGATCTTCCTAAAAGCTTTATAAAAGAGCTTGAAGATGTGGCTTTTATAAGCAGTCTAAAAATATACAAAAAATATGCGTCAGACGATGGAACAATAAAATATGTTTTTGCCTTAGATGATAAAAATATAATCGAAGGCGTTAAGATGAAATATTCATTTGGAACAACAGCATGTATTTCAAGCCAGGTTGGATGCGCCATGGGCTGCGCTTTCTGTGCGTCTACCCAAGACGGACTGGTAAGAAATCTTGCGTGGTGGGAAATGGCAGATGAAGTTCTTGCCATGGAAAAAGACTTGCAAGAAAAGGTAAGCCGCGTGGTAGTAATGGGAAGCGGCGAACCTCTTTTGAATTACAAAGAATTAATTAAGTTTTTAAGAATTTTAAATTCACCTTTGGCTTTTAATATAAGCTACAGAAGGATAACTGTTTCCACATGCGGCATAGTGCCTTACATTATTTCCCTTGCCGATGAAAACATACCCGTAACTCTTGCAATTTCTCTACATGCGCCCAATGATGCTATAAGAAATAGTCTAATGCCTATAAATAAAACGTACCCAATTTCACAATTGTTAGATGCGGCAAGATATTATATAATGAAAACAAAACGGCGCATAACTTTTGAATATATACTGATTTTAGACGTAAACGATACAAAAGAATGTGCTTATGAGCTTTGCACACTTTTAAAAGGTTTACTCTGCCATGTAAATTTGATACCATTTAATCCTGTAGAAGGCAAAGAATTTAAAAGAAGCGATGATGCAAAAGTACGGGAATTTGAACAAATACTCCTAGAAAATAATATTTCCGCAACCGTTCGAAGAGAAACAGGAGCCGATATAAATGCTGCCTGCGGTCAACTTCGACGGAGTTTATTAGAGAGGTGAAATAATGCTTGGTGTAATAAAAAGCGATGTGGGCAGGGTTAGAGCAAACAATGAAGATTCTTTTTATTTTCCGCCAAAAGACAGCAAACTTCCCGAGCTTTTCATAGTGGCTGATGGAATGGGCGGACATCAGGCCGGTGAAGTGGCAAGTAAAATAGCAACTAATGAAGTGGCTGAATATATAAACAGTCACTTATCAGAAAACATCAGCTGTGAGGAAATTAAGGAAACTATTAAAAATGCTGTATCTATAGCAAATGAAAAGATATTACATTTATCCTTACAAAAAGATGAATTTTTCGGAATGGGAACAACACTTACTGCCGCGCTATTTTACGGAAATTATGTATATATCGGTCACGTAGGCGATAGCCGAGCGTATCTTATTCGCGAAAATGATATCAAGCAATTGACTCGAGACCATTCCCTGGTGTGGCAACTAGTGGAAAGCGGTCGCATAACTATGGAAGAGGCAAGGGTACATCCTATGAAGAATATTATTACAAAGGCTCTTGGGACTGAAAGAGATTTGGAGCCGGATATTCTAAAGATAGCCTTGAAAGATAATGATATAATTTTACTGTGCAGCGACGGACTGACAAATATGCTGGAAAATGATGAAATTAAGGACATTGTTTTGTCTGCTAAAGAACCTGAAAAGGCTGTTCAGAAACTAATAGATTATGCGAATTTTAAAGGCGGGGAAGACAATATCACCGTTGGCATAATAAAAGTGGATGAAGTGGGATGTGAATAAATGGATATAGTAGGAAAAACTTTGGGAAACAGATACACAATTCTAGAAGAAATCAGCGGCGGAGGCATGGCTACAGTCTACAAGGCAAAGTGCAGTGTTCTCAACAGAATAGTAGCCATAAAGATTTTAAAACCTGAATTTGCAAATGATGAGGAATTTGTAAGGCGCTTTAGAAGAGAGGCCCAGGCCGCTGCAAGCTTGTCACATCCGAATATTGTCGGTATATATGATGTAGGTGAAGAAGACGGTTTATACTATATAGTGATGGAGTATGTTGAGGGTATTACTTTAAAAGAGTATATAAAGCAAAATTTTCCTATACCTATTGCTGATGTTCTAGAAATGGGCATACAAATATGTGACGCATTAGAATGCGCTCACAAGAATAAAATAATCCACAGAGATATAAAGTCCCAAAATATCATGATAACTAATGATGGCAGGATAAAAGTAACAGATTTTGGTATTGCTCGAGCTGCAGATGGCGCAACTATTACAAACAGCAATAATATGTTTGGCTCAGTGCAGTATTTCTCGCCTGAGCAAGCAAAAAGCGATATTGTCGATGAACGTTCTGACATATATTCACTAGGAGTGGTTTTGTATGAAGCTTTTACAGGCCAATTGCCTTTTACCGGTCAAACGCCGGTGGCTATAGCATTAAAACATATACAGGAAAAACCGCCTCTAATTTCCCAATTTATTCCCGGTTTTCCTTATGAACTTGAAAGGATTGTACAAAAATGTCTTGCAAAATCCCCTGACGACAGATATCAAAGCGCTAAGATGTTAAGAGATGATTTGATAAGAGCATTAACAAATGAAAATATCATCAACTTTGTTTCGGCTCCTAATGTAGAAAATACAATGGTAATAGATAATTTGAAGGATACATTGACAACGGCTGCAAATTCGGGACATAAATCTGATGTTTCTAAGCCGAAAAAATCTCGAAACATTCTCAAAGGCATAGGTATCGCACTTGCGCTAGTTATTTTGTTTGGGATATTCTCCTATGCAGGAACATTTCTTGCCAAAAAATATCTCGAGGTGCAGGAAGTTACTGTTCCAAGTGTTGTTGGAATGACAGAAGAAGAAGCTATTGCTGAAATTGAAAAACAAAAGCTTGAGGCAAAAGTCGTAGACAGAGTTTTTGATAAAGCTCCGGCAGGGCAGGTAATCTCACAAGATCCTGAAGGCGGCCAAAAAGTAAAAGTAAATCGCCCCCCAATAGAACTTGTAGTCAGTAAAGGACCGAAAGCTACCACTGTTCCTAACGTAATAGGACTTTCGGAAGAAAAAGGACTTGAAGCACTGAAAAGCAAGGGCTTAGAAGCTCGAATAATTCTTGAAAATTCTACTGAACCTGAAGGTACGATAATTGATCAAAATCCGAAGGAAGGTTTTACCCTTTCAGAAGGAGAATCTGTTGATTTAACTATAAGCGTTGGGCCGGAGACTATAACTATGCCAAATCTTATAGGAAAGACATTGGATGCAGCCAAAGCTTTGCTCAAGGAAAATGACATTGCAGTAGGAAGCGTTTCCGAAAAGCATGACCAAACTCCTGCGAATACTGTAATAGATCAAAATCCAAAAGCAGGCGCATCGGTTAGCCCCGGCGCTTCTGTAACTCTTGTAGTAAGCAGCGGACCGGTCGAGAAAAAACAAATAGTTGTAGGACCGATACTTCTTCCTTCTGATGTGGAAGAAACTACGGTGAAAATTGTAGTTTCGGATGAATTGGGCGAAAATCGTACCGCATATCTAAAAAAACATAAAGCGGAAGAAAGCCCCCTTAATATAACAATCGAAGGCGCAGGCCAAATGAACATTGAGGTTTGGCTTGATGATATACTTTACTACAAAGGAACAAAATGATAAATGGTGGGTCTTACCTGCCTTTTATCAATTATTTATAAATCGTAAAGGGGCCTGATGGTTTATGACAAAAATTGCACCTTCAATTTTATCTGCAGATTTTAGTTGCTTATTAGAAGATATAAAAAAAGTAGAAGACGGTGGAGCTGATCTGTTACATATAGATGTAATGGATGGACATTTTGTGCCAAATATAACAATTGGCCCCCCAGTTATATCATGTCTTAAAGGAAAAACTAATCTGCCCTTTGATGTTCATCTAATGATCGAAAACCCCGAAAGATATATTGATGAATTTGCTAAGGCAGGAGCAGACATTATTACAGTTCACGAAGAGGCAACGGTTCACTTGCATAGGGTATTAGGTTATATAAAGGATAAGGGAATGAAAGCAGGAGTTGCTCTAAATCCGTCGACTCCTATTTCGAGCCTGGAATATGTAATAAATGATATTTATATGGTGCTGATAATGAGCGTTAACCCCGGGTTTGGTGGACAAAAATTTATTCCTGCAATGATGGAAAAAATAATGGATTTAAAAAAGATGATTAGACAAAAGAACGCAGATGTCTTAATAGAAGTTGATGGTGGGATCAATGAGGATAACGCATCGGATATAGCAAAAGCCGGAGCGGATATATTAGTAGCAGGTTCTGCTATTTACCAATCTCACTGCCCTGCAGAAACGATAAGAAAGTTAAAAAACAATAATATTTGACAAAATAAAGAAGCGTGCTTTACCGGCACGCTGATTCTTTATTTGGCTCTTTTTACTTTTCCGGAGCGTAAGCAGCTGCTGCATACATTTATCCTTTTTATGCGGCCGTTTAAATCAGCTTTTACTCGGAAAATATTCGGAGCCCATGTGCGTTTTGACTTTCTATGAGAATGGCTAAGCTGTATACCTCTCCTTGGGGCTTTGCCACAAATCTCACATTTTGCCATTACTACACCTCCCTATCATCTTTTGACAATCCACGCTCCATATATTTTTTTAAAAATTAGCATGGTCATGGTATGATTAAATACGCCAAAAGTATTGTATCATATAAAAAACAGCACTGCAATAAAAATGTCTTTCAATGGTTTTGCTTTTAATGGATTATGAAAAACCTATAAAATATATTATAATAAATCTAAAGTATTTATAATGCTTGGAGGGAGGCAATCTTGAAAAATATAATAAAGACTTCATTGGGAGAAATAGAAATATCCAAAGATGTTATAGCTGTGCTTGCCGGCAATGCGGCTGTTGAATGTTATGGTTTAGTAGGCATGGTTTCCAGAAAAATGAGCGATGGCCTGACTGAACTTTTAGGAAGAGAAAATCTGCACAAAGGCGTAGAAGTAAGGCTTGAAGGAGATTTGCTAATCATCGATTTACATGTGGTAGTACAATATGGCATAAAAATCCATGAAGTTGCAAATAACGTTATTGAAAAAGTAAGTTTCACATTGGAAAACTTCTTGGGATTTGAGCCTGACAAAATTAATGTAATAGTTCATGGCGTCAGAACAAAGTAAGGTACGGGGAGGTTGTAGCATTGGCTATTAAAAAAATCGATGGCAATTTGCTAAGAAAAGCTATAATAAATGCAGCTTTTGTTTTAAGGCAAAATAAGAAAAATGTAGATGCACTAAATGTATTTCCTGTGCCTGACGGAGATACGGGAACGAATATGTCCCTGACAATGGACCAGGCAGTAAGAGAATTGGAAAAAGTGTCATCAAATGATCTAAAAAAGATCGCTGACGCCTTGGCATGGGGTTCATTGATGGGAGGAAGGGGCAATTCCGGAGTTATTCTCTCTCAGCTCTTTAGGGGCTTTGCCCAGGGCATTCCTTCCAATAAGAAAAGCATTACCCCTTATGAACTTGCCACGGCATATAAAAATGGAGTTGATGCGGCATATCGTGCTGTTATGAGACCGGTAGAGGGGACGATCCTTACGGTAGCGCGAGAAACTGCCGATAAAATGATTATGGAAGCAAGACGGTATGAAGATTTGGAAACCGTGCTTGAAAACACTATAAAATATGGCGAGAAAGTCCTTGAAAAAACACCAGACATGTTAAAAGTCCTTAAGGAAGCAAATGTAGTAGATGCCGGAGGAAAAGGTCTTATATTCTTAATGAAGGGCTTTCTTGAGGCAATAAAAAATCCAAATTTAGATGTTGCGTCCCTTAAGGAAAAGAATTATGAGTCTTCATATAAAACTGCTTACGAAAGTGAAAAAATTCCTCAAGAAATAAAATATATTTATTGTACAGAGCTACTTATAACCGGAAAAGAAATAGATATAAATTCACTAAAACAAGAATTGGATGGCATAGGAGATTCTATGATAGTAACCGGCATGGGTGACCTCGTGAAGATACATATCCATACTAATAATCCGGATAGGGTCTTAAATGCTGCATTAAAAAGAGGAGAACTATCAAAAATTAAAATTGATAATATGAAGATACAGCATAATGAGATTATCAATAATGAAGTAGTAGAAGAAAATAAAGCTGATATCAAGATTTCCGAGAATAAGGAAATGACATCAAAGAAAAAAGTAGGCGTAATCGCGGTATCTCAAGGCAAAGGTTTAAATGAGATCTTCAAAAGCATGGGCGCCGATATAATCGAAGGCGGCCAATCTATGAATCCTAGTACAGAAGATATACTTTCCGCTATAGAAAATAGCAGTTATGAAGACGTAATTATTTTACCAAACAATAAGAACATAATATTGACTGCCCAGCAAGCAAAGAGCATTTCAACTAAAAACGTGTATGTTGTTCCTACCAAATCAATTCCGCAGGGTATTGCGGCGCTGTTGGCTTTTAATCCTGATTTTTCAGTACAAGAAAACATTTCGAATATGGAAAGAAATATTCAAAACGTAATTTCCGGTGAAGTTACTTATGCAGTCAGAGATACATCATGGGACGGAATCAAAATAAAAAAAGGGGATATTATCGGGATAAAGGAAGATGATATAGTCGTTATTGGAGATAACAAAGAGAAGGTTTTGCTGGATCTTGTAGATAAAATGGCCGAAGGTGCAATCGGCGGAATAATTACAATCTATTATGGCGATGATGTAAGCGAAGATTCGGTAAAAGAGGCAGTAGAAGCTTTAACAGAAAAGTATAAGGATTTTGATGTGGAATACTATTTTGGAGGCCAAAGCCTATATTATTACATTGTTTCTCTGGAATAAGGGTGTGATTGATTGGATTTAAACTCTAATGTTCAGAATATCAAAGGTGTTGGTCCTGCGCGGGCAAAACAACTTTCTAAGCTAGACATATATACCATTAAAGATGTGCTGTTTTATTTTCCCAGGGATTACCTGGATATGTCACCACTAACGTTTAAACAGGGAGCAGAAGATAAAACAGGAGCCTTTCCCTGTGTTGTAACAGGAAGAGCTGCAACTACAAAAACAAACTCCGGCCTTTACATTACGAAAGTGCCGGTTAGTGATGGCCAAAATAAAGGCTATGCTGTGTTTTTTAATCAGCCGTTTATTGAAAGAAGCTTTTACCCTCATCAAAAGCTAATACTTATAGGAAAAATAAGAAAAAATTTCGGAACATATGAAATTTCTGCTCCTGAATGGATAAAGTTTGAAGAAATAAAACAGGGCGAAAAACTTGAAAAAATTCGCCCTATCTATCCTTTGACCAAAGGTGTATCCCAAAATTTTTTAAGAAGCATCGTAAAAAATGCATTGGAAGTTGTATCGAGTATAGAGGATACATTGCCTGAAGATATTATCAAAGAATATAATTTACTTTCCCTTAAAGAAGCTATAAAAAACATACATTTTCCACAAAGCTTTAATATGCTTGAAAAGGCAAGACAAAGATTTGTTTTTGAGGAATTGCTGTTATTTCAACTATCTGCCGGTTTATCCAGATACTGCGTAAAAGCTGAAAAGCGCAAAAATATATATAAGAACCTTGAATTGACACCTTTCTTATCGTCCCTTCCTTTTTCACTTACATCCGGCCAAAAAAAGGTTTTAGAAGAGATAGTGGAAGATTTGCGAAGCAAAAATGTTATGAGCAGACTGGTGCAAGGAGATGTAGGCTCAGGAAAAACTATCATAGCATGTGCAGCTTTGTATCTTGCGGCAAAAAATGGTCTTCAAGGCGCAATGATGGCTCCTACTGAGATTTTAGCCGATCAGCATTATAATACATTGAAAAAGTTTCTCAAGCCTCATGGAGTAAATGTTGAAATATTAAAAGGAGGGCTTGCCGGCAAGGAGAGAAAAAAGATTTTATCGCAACTTAAAAACGGTAGTATAGATGTTTTAGTGGGTACACATGCTATTTTAGAAGAAGATGTGATGTTTAAAAAATTAGGAATGATCATTACAGATGAACAGCATAGATTTGGAGTAAAACAAAGGGAGAATTTGGTGAAAAAAGGTTATTCTCCGGATGTAATAGTTATGAGCGCAACTCCTATACCGCGTACTGCTGCTATGGCGCTTTATGGAGATCTGGACATTTCTATTATAGACACTCTCCCAAAAGGCAGGCAAAAGGTCGATACTTATGTAGTCCAAGATTCTATGAGAAAAAAGGTATATGATTTTGCGGCTTTAGAAATAAAAAAAGGCCATTTGGTTTATGTTGTATGTCCTGCAGTGGAAGAAAATGAACTGGATGTGGCAAATGTAGAGGAACATGCAGCTTGGTTAAAAGAAAATTATCCAAGCCTAAAGATAGGAATTCTCCATGGTAAAATGAAACAAGACGAAAAAGATGATATATTAGGCCGCTTTTTAAGAAAGGAAATTCAGGCCCTTGTAGCAACTACAGTTGTAGAGGTAGGGATAGACGTTCCTGATGCTACGCTTATTATTGTAGAAAATGCAGAAAGATTTGGTTTAGCCCAGCTTCATCAATTGCGCGGTCGAGTTGGTAGAAGTTCGTTGAAATCTTATTGCATTTTAATGACTGCCTCTAGCCAACCTGAGGCTCTAACGAGGTTGAAGTTTTTAATGAAATGTCAAGATGGCTTTGAAATTTCGCAAAAAGATTTGGAAATGAGAGGACCCGGAGAATTTTTAGGCATAAGACAACATGGATTTTTTGAGTTCAAGTTTGCAAGCTTTGTTGAAAACACAGATATCCTTGAAACTACTCAAAAATTAGCTAGCGAAATATTGCAGAAAAATTATCTTCAGCTCCCAGAATATAAAAATCTCAAGGAATTACTCGAAAATAAGGCAAAGGATGCAATTAACTAATATTTTGTTTTAAATCATTAAATAATGTGTTAGAATAATGCTTAAAGAGGTCTGAGGTGCTTAAAGAGTGAGAGTTATTGGCGGCATGCATAAAGGAAGAAAGATTAAATCGCTAAAAGGGAAAAATACAAGACCTACAGCGGATATTGTAAGAGAAGCGTTATTTGATATATTGGGCGGCAAGATTGCGGGAAGTCGTTTTTTAGACTTGTTTGCAGGAACCGGAGCAGTAGGAATCGAGGCGCTAAGTCGTGGATCAGAAAGTGCGATTTTTGTTGAAAAATCCCTTGAGGCTTGCTTGATAATTAAACAAAATCTTGAGAATCTAGCTCTTACCGAAAAATCCAGGATAATTAGGGATGATGCAGAGTCTGCCCTAAAAAATCTGCTAAAGCAAGGCGAAGAATTTGACATAATATTCATGGATCCCCCTTATTCGAAAAACAAAATAGAACCAATATTAACGATCTTACGAGATTTTGAGCCGCTAAAATCCATCATAGTGATTCAACACGCGGAAGACGAACTATTTAATACTGATGGTTTTTTATGCTATAAACGCAAAAAATATGGCAAGTCAATGCTGACATTTTTGATTAGGGAGTGACAGAATTGAAAATAGGTATATACCCAGGAAGTTTTGACCCAATTACATATGGCCATGTTGACATAATAGAAAGAAGCGCAAAATTATTTGACAGATTAATCGTAGCAGTGCTGTCAAACCCAAGAAAAACGCCGCTTTTTACTGTCGAAGAAAGAATTGAGATGATTCAGGAATCAGTAAAGAACATGCCGAACGTTGAAATTGACACTTTTTCCGGTTTGCTAATAGATTTTGCAAGACTAAAAAAAGCAGATGTAATAGTAAAGGGGCTTAGGGCTGTTTCTGATTTTGAATATGAGCTTCAAATGGCTCTTATGAATAAGAAATTAGATGAACACATAGAGACGATTTTTATTATGACGAGCAGCAAATATTCATATTTAAGTTCAAGTGTTGTAAAAGAAGTTGCAAGTTTTGGCGGATGTGTAGCAACTGTTGTGCCGCCATTAGTTGAAAAACGCTTAAAGGATAAATTTAAAATTGACAACAAAAAGTAAAAACCTTGAAGGGGGTTTTTCCATGAAATGTTTTCAAGCTATAGAGCAGCTTCAGAATTTAATAATGGATAGTCCAAAAGTTCCATTCTCTAATAAGGTAATAATAAATAAAGAACAGGCATTAAACTTAATCGATGAAATTGTGCGCAATATACCTGAAGATCTAAAAGATGCTAAAAGAGTGCTTGAAGAAGAGCAGCGAATTTTGTCTGAAGCGAAACAGCAAGGAGACTTAATAGTAAAAGAAGCTGAAACAACAATTGAAAAAATGGTAGATGAAAATGAAATAACCAGACTTGCCAGAGAAAAATCCGAACAAATCTTAGCTTATACTAAGCAGACTGCTCGCGATTTGCGCACCGGTGCCAATGAATATGCTGATGAAGTATTAGAAAATGCACAAAAATATCTTGAAGAATTGCTTGAAACATTAAAAAGAGGAAGAGACGAATTAAATAAAGCAAAATAATTTGTTAGTAATATTTAATAATACAATCAGAAAAGAAGGTAGGACAATGTCTGGCAAGCATAAAAAAAAGCTACTGCAATTTTTGGCGTTAATTGTAATACTATTAGGTATAAATTACTATTTAGCTCAGAATTATACAATAATGGCGCCGGGAATAACTGTTGATTTGAAAGAAATCGTAACTGTTGAAAATGGAATAAAGCACAAAGAAGGCTCTATTTTTTTAACAGCAGTATCAAGCAGAACTCTCAATATACCACTTTTTATATATGCTGCAATAGACCCTTACACTGATATTGAAAGGAAAGAAGATGTAATACCTGCTGGCTGGGATATTAATCAGTATATGGAATATATGAAAAGATGGATGGAAGAAAGCCAAAAAATAGCAGAAGTGGTAGCACTTAGGAAAGCAGGTTATAACCCTCAGATTTTAGGCGATGGAGCCCAAGTGGTAGAAATAATGCCAGAAAGTCCAGCAAATGGAAAATTAATGCCCCAAGACGTAATAATAAAGGTGGATGGCGAAAAGGTAAATTTAGCCGATGAGGTCGTAAAAAAGGTTTCGAGCCATAAAGTCGGCGATATAGTTAAATTCGAAATTGTAAGAGAAGGCAAGACTATAACCGTTTCTATACCCACAATTGAGAGCAAGACAGAAAAAGGGAAAGCCATAGTGGGTATATATATAACTACGCTAAATTGGAAACCAAATTTGCCACTGAAGATAGAAATTGATACGGGTGATATTGGCGGGCCTTCTGCCGGTAGTATGCTGACACTTGAAATTCTAAACCAACTTTCGAAAGAAGATCTGACGAAGGGCAAAAAAATTGCTGGGACGGGCACTATAAGTCTTGACGAGCAGATTGGTGAAATAGGCGGCGCAAAACAAAAAGTGCGAGCAGCCGCCCGGGATGGAGCACAGATATTCTTTGTTCCTGTAAATAATGCAGAAGATGCAAAAAAAGCGGCAAAAGGCTTGGATATAGAAATTGTCCCAGTAAGCACCCTTGATGATATGCTAAATTACCTAAAAGAATTAAAGTAGATAACTTTCCTAGAAAAGTCGGAGACTGCTTTTCTAAACGAAGCATTCTCGTGGGCCAGAACATAAATATCCGTTGCAAGTATGTCTTTTTCGAACATTGCTCTTGCTAAAGGGTTTAGTTTCTTATACTCAGATGCACGGGTAATTATAGGCAGTGCAGCCTTTGCTTTTATATCTTTTAGCAAGTGAGCACCTTTTGAAGTAAATCCGAGTATCCTTAGATATTCCGGGGATCGCTTTGAAACCATGCTTTGAGGAATATCCAACATTGAGTGAATAAGTATTCTTTGAATGCGAGTTAATGGATAACGTTTTGACCTTATTTGTAAAATAAGCTGCTTAAGATTTCCGCAAACTTTGGCAGCTTTTTTTATTCTATTTTCAAGGCCTTCTTCAACATCGAAATAATTTTTGAGTTCTTTTGCAGTCATTCTCCGCAAGTTATAAAAAATAATATCTTCAAAGTCGCTTAAAAAAACAGGAGAACGACCTGATTTTATTTCTCGCTCTATAATTTCAACCGTAGAAACAGGAAGGCTTTCTGCAATTTCACTTGTCAAAAAAGCGGTTTCCTTTGATAGGGCTTCTCTTATAGCTGATGCACTGGAATATTTTCCTGTAAGGCTTTTATTGTTATAATCCGAACCTTTTCTTGCAACAGGAAAGATTGAAAAATCCGCTCTAAGCTTATTAATAGCTTTTATATACTCTATTGCCAAAATATAATTTGGTTTTTTAAGTAGCATGGACGCTGAATCTATGTCTAGATTCAAATCTTCTGCTAAAGCATATTTTATCAATGCCTTTTCTCTAGCTGCCGGAAACGATAAACCGCTTTTGAGATATTCATTTATAAATTGTTTAAAAAGTTTAGGTTCTGCGGATAGAGTTTCTCCTAACTGTACTAATTTTTTAGTATCACAATCTTCAACACCGAAACTTAATGTATTTACAATTTTACAGCTTTGCAGCAATCTTACGGCACTTTCTGCAAAAATTTCGGCTGTTGCAGTCGAAAAACAAACAGGCAGCTCAATTACGAGATCTATTCCTTGAGCAAGAGCCATTTCGGCCCGTGCCCATTTGTCAAAGACAGCTGGCTGTCCGCGCTGCACGAAGTTTCCGCTCATGACAGTTATTATAGCATCTGGCCTCAGGGATTTTTTAATCATGTCTAATTGATATAAGTGACCATTGTGAAAAGGGTTATATTCTGACACGATTCCAACAACATTCAATTGGCTACGCCCCTCATAATTACTTTTGTTTATTATATAACAAAAATAAAAAACTTTTAAGAAGGAAATTTCAGTTTTGCTATAGAACAATTACTAAAGTTGAACACATTTTTATTGCCAGGTATTAGAACTTTGCTTAAACTTTCAGCAGATATTGTGTTATAATTAACAAGGTTTTATGAGACCGCAAAGCTAAAAATATATTAAAAATATTTAAGTGATAGATAAAGGGAGGAGTATTTAGTATGGATTTTATTAAAAAGATAAGGGAGCGGGCAAAAGCTTCACAAAAGACAATAGTGCTGCCTGAAGGAAGCGATGAAAGGGTTATTAGTGCAGCAGAAATTATTGCAAGAGAAAAAATTGCAAAGGTTGTGGTACTGGCAGAAAAGGAAAATTTAGAAGCTTCAAGTAAGCTGGAATCCTTGGGAGTTCAAATTCTCAATCCTAAAACATCGCCTAAATCCGAAGAGTATGCAAATCTATTGTATGAATTGCGTAAAAACAAAGGCATGACTTTGGATAAGGCGAGAGAACTGGTAGAAGATCCTATATGGTATGGAGTTTTAATGGTTAAAAATGGTGATGTTGACGGAATGGTAGGGGGAGCTATAACAGCCACATCAGATATTTTCAGGCCGGCATTTCAAATAGTTAAAACTGCACCCGGCATCAGTGTGGTATCTAGCGCCTTTATGATGATAGTGCCAAATTGTGAGTTAGGCTCAGCAGGCCATATTCTTTTTGCAGATTGTGCAATAAATCCAAATCCTGATTCAGAACAGTTGGCAAGCATTGCTATTTCCACTGCCAATACATGGAAATCTCTAATGGAAGATGAGCCGCGTATAGCAATGCTGTCATTTTCTACAAAAGGAAGCGCACAAAATGAATTAGTAGATAAAGTTGTAGAGGCTACAAAGATACTTAAGCAACAAGCTCCTGACCTTCTTGCAGACGGAGAGCTTCAAGCGGATGCCGCTTTAGTTCCGCAAGTTGCCAAGTTAAAAGCACCCGACAGCCAAGTGGCAGGTAGGGCAAATGTTCTAATATTCCCTGATCTTAATGCGGGTAATATCGGATATAAACTAGTGCAAAGACTTGCCAAAGCTACTGCTATAGGACCGATAAGCCAAGGATTGGCTGCCCCTATAAACGATTTATCAAGAGGCTGCAATGCTGATGATATAGTAAATGTAGTTGCAATAACATGCCTGCAGGCGACTCAGTAATTTGAAAGCACAAAAGGAGGAGACAATTAAATTGAAAATTCTTGTTATTAACTGCGGAAGTTCATCGCTAAAATATCAGCTGTTTAATATGGAGGACAATTCTGTTCTTGCAAAAGGTTTGGTCGAAAGAATAGGCCTTGAAAGCGGAATGCTCAAACATACTCCGCAAGGAAAAGAAACTGTGAAAATAGAGGAGAATATTCCAGACCATAAAGTTGCAGTAAAGTTAATGCTGGATGCGTTGATAAATAAAGATTATGGTGTTATCGATGATCTTTGCGAAATATCAGCAGTTGGTCATCGCGTTGTGCATGGTGCAGAGAAATTTTCGGGTTCAGTAATAATTAATTCGGATGTTATGGAAGTTTTAAATGAGTGCATTGAAATAGCTCCGCTACACAACCCACCAAATATCATCGGTATTGAAGCGGTGCGTGAAATGTTACCTGACATTCCCACGGTAGGCGTGTTTGACACGGCTTTTCATCAAACAATGCCCAAGTATGCCTATATGTATGGCCTTCCTTATAAGATGTATGAAAAATACGCTATAAGAAGATATGGTTTTCATGGAACATCTCACTGCTTTGTAGCAGGGGAAGCTGCGAAAATACTAGGTAAACCTCTTGTGAATTTAAAGATTATAACGCTGCACCTTGGCAATGGTTCAAGTATAACAGCCATAAAAAATGGTAAATCAATTGACAACAGCATGGGCTTTACTCCCTTAGAGGGCGTTGTAATGGGAACTCGTTGCGGCAGTATAGATCCCGCAATTGTACCGTTTATAATGGAAAAGGAAGGGCTCTCTCCGGATGAAGTAAACGACTACTTGAATAAAGAATGCGGCGTTTATGGAATTTCAGGGGTAAGTAGCGACTTTAGAGATTTGGAGGAAGCCGCAGATAACGGCAATGAGCGAGCAAAACTTGCTCTTGACATGTTTGCTTATCAATGCAAGAAATATATAGGCTCCTACGCTGCTGCTATGAACGGCCTAGATGCTATCGTATTTACCGGAGGAATTGGAGAAAATTCGAATACTGTAAGGAAAATGATATGCAGTGAAATGGATTATCTTGGCATAAGTATTGATGAAAATAAAAATAATACAACTGTGCGGGGTAAACAAGGAGATATCTCATCAGACGATGCAAAAGTAAAAACCCTTGTTGTTCCAACAAATGAAGAACTTATGATAGCATTAGATACAATGTCTTTAGTCAAAAACGCTTGACACAGACTTGCTGTAAATATATAATAAGACCGACTGCATTTCTTTATTGCTATCACAACAGGATGCTTTTGAGGTGAATTTTGTGAAATTAAGTTTGGTAGGAATGAAACATGTGGTTGGAAGTACGGCTGAATTTGCATTCACCCAGGAAAAGATGAATATTGATCTTTCACATGAGAATATTACTAAAGTAGGTCCTGTGCAAGTAACTGGAAAAATCGAGAATCTTGGCGATAGAATATTTCAAGCAGAGGGCCATATTGAGGTTTCTGCAGTCGGTTTGTGCTCACGATGCCTCGCTCCGACACCGGTCAAGTTTGGAATGGAGTTTTTGTTTAAATTTAGTGATATCTTAGCCGAAACGGATGATATTTTTGCGTTCAAAGGTGAGGAAATAGAACTTTATCCCCAGATAGTAAGTGAAATTATTTTAAATTGTCCTAGCCAAATTTTGTGTAAACCTGATTGCAAAGGGCTTTGCCCTAAATGCGGTGCAAATTTAAATTTAGGCGCATGCAGTTGCGAAACAGAGGATATAGATCCAAGACTTGCAGTTTTAAAAAAGCTGATAGACAGCAGATAGCGAGGAGGTGTTATAGCAATGGCCAATCCAAAACATAAAACCCCTAAAGCCAAAACAGGTTCTAGAAGAAGCCAATGGAAATTATCTTTACCGGCAATTTCAGAATGTCCTCGCTGCCGGCAGCCGAAAATGCCTCATAGGGTATGTCCTAATTGCGGATACTACAAAGATTTAGAAGTAATAAAAAAGGAAGCTAAGAAAGCAAAATAGTTTTATTCAAGAATACCTCCATAAAATTTATGGAGGTATTCTTGAAAGTAAGAAATTGTTAAAGATTCAAAGGGAAAATATCCACGGTCAACCGGCGGGTATTTTTCATTTTCATTGATATAAAAATCAGATTAGTTTATAATTATAGTTGTGCATACAGCTATTTATAGAACAAGAGAACATCTCGGTCAAAAAAATCGGAGGATACAATGATTAATGGCAATTATAAATGGGAAATAGGTACGAAAGAAGAAGTTGATATAGCAGAGAACAATCTTCATCCTGTAATTCTACAATTACTGAAAAAACGAGGCATAATTACACAGGAGCAGATTCAGCGATATATATACCCGAAACTTTCGTATTTATACGATCCGATGCTTTTAAAAGATATTGATAAAGCCGTAGAGCGGATTAAGAAAGCGATTTTAAATAAAGAGAAAATCGTGGTGTATGGAGACTATGATGCAGATGGCATAACAAGCTGTGCGATAGTTATAAAATTGTTGGAAAAATTAGGTGCCTTGCCTGAGTATTATATACCGTCAAGATTAGATGAAGGGTATGGGCTTAACACAGATGCCATACAAACAATAGCCGACACAGGAGCAAAACTTATTATAACAGTAGACAACGGCATAAGTGCGGCGGAAGAAGTAGAATTTGCAAAAAAATTAGGTCTTGATATTGTCATTACCGACCATCATGAACCTTCGCAAAATATACCCAATGCTGTTGCAATAGTAAATCCAAAACAAAGAGACTGCAACTACCCATTTAAAGAATTGGCAGGCGTAGGAGTTGCACTTAAACTTGCATGTGCATTTAAGATAAATGATGCAGCCCTTGAAAAGGAATTCCTAGAACTTGCAGCTGTTGGAACAATAGCTGATGTAGTGCCTCTTTTAGATGAAAACCGGATAATAGTTAAGAACGGTCTTGCCTATCTGGAAAACCCAACTAACAATGGCCTTAAAGCAATGCTGACACAAATGGGATTGAACAATGCCGCTTTAGACACTGGAAAAATCGGCTATCTGATAGCTCCGAGATTGAATGCGGCAGGGAGAATAGGAAACCCGGAAACTGCATTAGAACTTTTATTGTGCAAAGATGAAGCTAAAGCATATGAACTTTCATCATCTCTTGAAAAAATCAATCAAGAAAGACAGGCAATTGAAGTCAAGATTTTCGATGAAGCTAAAGTAATTATAGAAAAAGAGAATCTTGCAGACAAGTCCAGTATTATAGTAATCTCAAACTCTAACTGGCACCCTGGCGTCGTAGGTACTGTCGCTTCAAAGTTAGTTGAATTATACAAGAGACCGTGCATAGTTATATCTGAAAACAATGGTGAGGGGCGCGGTTCCGGAAGAAGCATTCCGGGGTTTAATCTTTTTGAAGCACTAAGCGAATTCTCCGATCTTTTTATGAAATTCGGAGGACATGAACAGGCCGTTGGCCTTACTATAAAAACAGAGAACATTCGTAAACTAACAGATGAATTGAACCGTCGCTTTAATATAAAGGATATTGAGCTTATAACAGAGCCTATACTCAATATTGATTTGGAGCTTAATCAAGATGACATAAGTCTTGAACTTGCTAAGCAACTTGAACTAATGGAGCCCTTCGGTTACGGAAACACAAAACCGGTATTTGCATGCAAGAATTTACAAATTCAGACATCAAGAACGGTAGGCAGCGACTTTAAGCATCTGAAGCTGCGCCTTAAGAGCCGGGAAAACAATATTGAAGCAATTGGCTTTAATTTTGGAGGGTATAAAGAAGATTTAGACATGGCTTCCATAATGGATATAGCATTCTTTTTAGAAGTAAACCGATGGAATGGCAATGTTGAGCCTCAGCTTAATATAAAAGATCTAAAGGTTCCGTTTTTCAGAGATGAACTGCTCATTAAAATAGAAAACAAATATTATGCAAACTTTAATTCTTATTTAACATATCTAAATAAAAATGATAGGCAAGTCCCTAATGACATATATAAAAATAAATTTATTTTACCCGGCGAGAATCCAAAAGCTAAAATTGACTATATAAAATCAGTGCTTGATCCAAAACAAAAAACAGCAATAATTATAAATACACCCTATAAAGCCTGGGAATTTGCAAAACAACTTCAAGAATGCGATGATATAAGTTACAATGAGTTTGAAATAGTGTACAATATTGACTCGGAACTGCCGAAAATCCTTAGCGACAATATCATTGCTATAAATCCTGCTTTTGACTGTGGCAAAGCATGCTGTGATAACATTGTTTTTTATGATGCTCCTTTTAATGAAAATATATTCAAAAAGCAGCTTGCGCAAATCTTGCCTGATGCAAAAATACACCTACTGTTTAATAAAGAGGATTTGCGTTATAATTATCTTGTATGCAGGCGAATTTTCCCGACGATTGATGAGCTAAAAATAATTTATCAAGTGCTATCAAGGCTTTTTTTAAACGGTTCTAATAATTTATTGGATCTTAATTTACTGGAAGACATTCTTAAAAAGCAATTAAAGATAGATTTTAATAAAGCTTACCTGTTAAATGTATTAAAAGTTTTTCAAGAGATGGACATTATTCGCTACAAGATCGACGGCAACTATATGCACATCTTAGATTACAAGAAAAACGGCAGAAAAATTCAATTAGAGTTTTCCGATACATATATGAATCTTTATTTACTTAAAAAAAGTATTATAGATTTTTATAGTAAATTATAAGCCTTTTATCTGAAAATATGGAGGAAATTGAATGGATTTAAAAGGAAAAATTAGAGTAATTGAAGATTTTCCCCAGAAGGGGATTAGTTTCAAAGATATTACAACCCTTATCAAAGATGGAGAAGCATTTAAATTCGTAATAAAGTCTCTAGCGGATTTGGTAAAAGATAAAAATGCTGATATTGTAGTGGGACCGGAAGCCCGCGGATTCATTATAGGTGCTCCTCTGGCGTATGAACTTGGGGCCGGTTTTGTACCCACAAGAAAAAACGGTAAACTTCCGGCAAAAACCCTAAACGCTGAATATAAGTTGGAATATGGAACAGATATTATCCAAATGCACGAAGATGCAATAAAACCCGGCCAAAGGGTAATAGTTGCTGATGATTTGCTGGCTACCGGTGGCACAGCTTTATCTAACATAGATCTTGTAGAAAGAGTAGGCGGAAAAGTTGTGGCGGTGGCAGTTGTGATAGAATTGACAGAATTAGGCGGCAGGAATGTATTGCAAAATTATGATGTATTCTCTCTCGTAAAATATTTAAGTTAGCCGGAGGGAAAGTATTTGAATTTTGATTCGCTAGAAAAACAGATTTTGTCTTATAGTCCGTCAGCTGACATTAATATAGTCCGAAAAGCTTATGAATTCGCAAAAGAAGCACATGGTGAGCAGCGCAGAGTTTCAGGTGAACTGTTTATTTCTCATCCATTAGGCGTTGCTAAGATTTTAGCGGATTTAGAGCTGGACGTTCCCACTATTGCTGCCGGCCTGCTTCATGATGTAGTGGAAGATACCAGTTATACGATAGAAGATATTGAAAAGAATTTCGGCTCCGAAATTGCGACATTAGTAGACGGTGTAACAAAACTTGGAAAACTTGAGTATAAAACAAAAGAGGAACAGCAGGCAGAAAATTTAAGAAAAATGTTTTTCGCCATGGCTAAAGATATCCGTATAATCCTTATTAAACTGGCAGATAGATTGCATAACATGAGAACATTAAAATCAATGCCGGAAGATAAGCAAAAAGAAAAGGCAATGGAGACCCTTGAGATTTTTGCACCTCTTGCGCACCGTCTTGGAATATCTGCAATAAAATGGGAATTGGAAGACTTGGCTTTTAGATATCTGGAACCTGAAAAATACTATGAACTTGTAGAAAAAGTTGCAAAAAAGCGACAAGAACGTGAAAAGCATATTAACGAAATGATAGCCATTTTAAAAGAAAAACTTTCGGCTGCCGGGATAGAAGCTGATATACAAGGGCGTCCAAAGCATTTTTACAGCATATACAAGAAAATGAAAGACCAAAACAAAACCTTTGAACAGATTTATGATCTAACTGCTGTCAGGGTGATAGTTGATACTGTCAAAGACTGCTATGGTGCATTAGGCGTTGTTCACAGCCTTTGGAAACCTATACCCGGAAGATTTAAGGATTATATAGCAATGCCAAAACCTAATATGTATCAATCGCTTCATACCACAGTGATAGATTCTTCCGGAGACCCTCTTGAAATACAAATCAGAACATATGAAATGCACAAGACTGCTGAATATGGAATTGCGGCTCACTGGAGATATAAAGAAGGTGGAAAGGATAGCAGTGATTTTGAACAAAAACTGTCATGGCTCAGAGAAATACTAGACTGGCAGCGGGAACTTCGCGATGCAAAAGACTTTATGGAAAACTTAAAAATCGATCTTTTCACTGATGAAGTTTATGTATTTACTCCCAAAGGAGATGTTATAGACTTGCCCATGGGCTCTTGCCCTATAGACTTTGCCTACAGGATTCATACTGATATTGGCAATAAGTGTGTGGGAGCCAAAGTAAATGAAAAGATGGTTCCCCTCGATTATAAGCTAGCTAACGGTGATATAGTTGAGATTATTACATCAAGCCATAGTCCGGGACCTAGCCGGGACTGGTTAAATATAGTAAAATCACCTCAGGCAAAAAACAAAATACGGCAGTGGTTTAAGAAAGAACGGCGGGAAGAAAACATTGCCAGAGGAAAGGATATGCTTGAAAAAGAAGGCCGCCGACAAGGTTACGATATTTACCAGCTGATGAAACTTGACTTTATGAACAATTTATTAAAGAAAATGAGTTTTGCTAACATTGATGATATGTATGCTGCTATCGGTTATGGAGCTGTTACGACAAAACAAATACTTCAAAAAATCCTTGAGGAATATAAGAAAAGCACAAAGCTTAAGCAAGAGACAATTATCGAAAAAGTTGACACAAAAGCTAAAAAGAAAAAGAATGTGGACCATGGAATAAAGATAGATGGCGTTGATAATCTCTTGGTGAAATTTTCACGTTGCTGCAATCCCGTTCCGGGGGATAAAATTGTAGGATATATCACGCGAGGCAGAGGCGTTTCTATTCATAGGCAAGACTGTAAGAATGTAGCAAGGGGAGATTTCGATAAAGATAGGCTGATAGATGTTAAATGGGAAGGATTTGAAGAAACTTCATATCCAGTAGAGATTCAGGCATCTGCCCATGATAGGCCGGGCATACTTTCTGAAGTGATAAATTTAGTCAGCGATATGAAAACAAATATTGACGCAATTAATGCACGCACAACTAAAGACGGAGTCGCTGTTATAGATATGATACTAGAGATCAATAATAAACAGCATCTTGAGAATGTTATGCAAAAAATCAAAAAAATAAATGGGATATATAGTATTCGAAGAGTGATGAACCAGTAAAGGGGGATATTATGCGGGCGGTAGTTCAGAGAGTAAAAGAAGCAGCAGTTTCTGTGAATGATGAGCAGATTGCCAAAATAGGCAAAGGAATGACGGTTTTCGTCGGAATAGCTGCCGGCGATACTATAAAAGATGTTGATTATATTGCAGAAAAAATTGTAGGGCTCAGGATATTTGAAGATGACGAAGGGAAGATGAATAAATCAATACAAGATATTGATGGAGAAATTCTTATGATATCCCAGTTCACACTGTTGGGGGATGTTCGAAAAGGACGCAGGCCTAGTTTTACTCAAGCAGCTCCGCCTGATGAGGCGCAAAAACTTTATGAGGCTCTTGTGGACGCCTGCAATCAGAAGGTTAAAACAAAAAAAGGCCAGTTTCAAGCCCAAATGCTCGTTTATATATTAAACGACGGCCCTGTTACGATATTAGTTGACAGTAATAAAAATTTCTAAATGAGAGATTTGAGGAGATATGTCATGTTTGTAAAACGCTTATCAGTCGGCCCATTAGAAGCTAACTGCTACATTGTTTCTGATAAAAAAACCGGTGAAGCTGTTGTAATAGATCCGGGCGGAGATGCTGATAAAATTTTGGACGTCATAAAATCTAAGGACCTCAAAGTAAAGTATATAATTTTGACACATGGCCATATTGATCATATCGGCGCATTAAACGAAATAAAAAAGGCAACAAATGCTAAAATAGCTATTCATGAAAAAGATGCTAATATGCTGTTATCTCCGGAAGACAATCTTTCAATCTATGTAGGTGGCGGCTTTGCTCAAACTCCGGCAGAAATATTTTTAAAAGGTGGCGAAAGATTTAAAGTTGGTGATCTTACCTTTGAGATAATTCATACACCCGGACATACTCCTGGAGGAATCTCTATTAGAGTCGATGGGATGTTGTTTACAGGAGACACTTTATTTGCCGGTTCGGTAGGCCGTACAGATTTCCCGGGGGGATCTTACGATGAGCTTATTAAGTCAATTAAAGAAAAACTTCTCCCCTTGGGTGACGATATTTCAATTCTCCCAGGCCATGGAGAAGCTTCCGACATTGGCTTTGAAAAGCGCACAAATCCATTTCTTGCAGAGGTATAAGTATAAAATATACATCAATAGTAATAAAGCCCCAGCCTAAAGATTGTAAACTAGGCCGGGGCTTTAATGATTTATTCAGGCTTTTTGCCTACAGTTACTGTAACATATTTAGTTTGGCCGTTTCTGAGTATTACAAGAACGAGCTTGTCGTTTATTTTGGATTTACTAACTATTGTGCTTACATCGTTGGAATTCTTTATATCCTGATCGTTAATTTTTAATATTACATCTCCTCTTTGCAGACCGGCTTTTTCAGCAGGGCTGCCGGCGACAACATCAGCTATTATGGCGCCCTTGACTTCATCAAGCTTAAAATACTCAGCAAGATCTTTTGTCATATCCTGAAGAGCCACGCCGATATAGGGTCTTGTAATTGAACCACTTGTAATTAGTTCATCTAGCACTTCTTTGACACTGTTTATAGGAATTGCAAAACCTATCCCTTGAGCCTGAGCATTTACAGCAGTATTTATGCCAATGACCTTTCCGTTTAGTGAAATTAAAGGTCCGCCGCTGTTGCCGGGATTAATAGCTGCATCTGTTTGGATAAGATTGTTATAAACTCTGGTAGTTCCGGTGCTTTGGTCTGCAATTGTGATAGGTCTTCCCTTTGCGCTAATAACACCTACTGTTACGGTGTGATCAAGTCTGTAAGGATTTCCTATAGCAATTACCCATTCACCTACTCTTGCGCTATCGGAGTCACCCAAGGATATTGTGGGCAGTTTTTTTGAAGAATTAATTTTTAACACTGCCAGATCCATAGATGCGTCCTTGCCAACAACAGTTGCAGTAAAAGGCTCATCAAATCCTTTTACTGTGACAGAAATCGATTTTGCTCCGCTTATGACATGTTCATTTGTTAAAATATGTCCTTGCGTATCGATTATAAAGCCACTGCCCAAACCTTTGCTGATTTGAGGGGTTGTGCGAAAATTAAAATCATCCCCAAAAAAGTATTTAAAAAACGGATCATTAAAAAAGGGGTTTACACTTGTTTGAGTCTCTATCGTAGTTTCTATATAGACTACTGCGTCACTTACTTCATCGACTATATCGGGAATGTTAGTCGGCAAAGCAGCTGATGATGCAAGGGTAAGCGCACCCTCGGTCCCGTCTGCAGTTGCTGTTTTAGATGGATAGATGGAATTATAAGCAAAAATGCCTCCTGCTACTACTGCCATTCCAATTGTAAGGCCAATCAAGACGGCAACGAAATATTTATTTTTGATCAACTTCAATTTAATCAACCTCCATTTACTATGTTCTATTTTAATTATAACCTATTTAATTTATAAATTTCGTGTGAAATTTGTTAGGGATTTGTGAAAGTTTGAGATTTGACTCATTGACACCTCAGTCCAATTTAATTATAATTGTCTAAAAGGCATACGCCAAAAGCGAAGATGAGGAAGGAGCATGCAAAGTCTTCAGGGAGAAAAAGCCGAGACTGAAAGCTTTTTCGGCATGCGCATGTAATACCTAACACCTCGGAGCTTAAATCCTGAAGTTTCTATTTTGATTAGGGATTTACGCTGAGCAAGCGTTAGACTTGTAAGTGGGATTTTTTCCAAACAGGGTGGCACCGCGGGAGAGTTCTCGTCCCTGATAATATAATTTGTTATCAAGGATGGGGACTTTTTTATTTGTTAATCAGTCTGCTTATATTCGAATAAACTTACAGAAAAAGGAGTTGTTTCTTGTGGAAAAAAAGATTAAAAGGAACTTTTATTGCGGCGATTTGAGAGAGGAACATGAAGGCAATGATGTATGCCTTTCGGGATGGGTTCAGACTCGTAGAGATTTAGGAGGGCTTATTTTTGTTGATTTAAGGGACCGAAGCGGTATTGTACAAGTAGTGTTTAATCCCGAATATGAAGAAGCTTTTAAAAAAGCTGATGAAATACGAAGTGAGTATGTTATCTCTGTGAGAGGAAAGGTATCTAAACGGCCTGAAGAAAATGTAAATCCAAAAATTCCCACAGGCTATATAGAAATAATCGGCCAGGAAATAGAAATTCTCAGTAAAGCAAAAACCCCGCCATTCTTAATTGAAGATGATGCAAAAGTTGATGAGATTGTAAGACTTAAATATCGTTATCTTGATTTAAGAAGACCGAAGATGAAGGAAAATATAATCTTTAGGAGTAAATTAAATAAGGCTATAAGGGATTTTTTAGATGAGAACGGTTTTATTGAGGTAGAGACGCCGATTCTTACTAAGAGCACTCCAGAAGGTGCACGTGACTATTTGGTTCCCAGCAGATTAAATCCCGGTAAATTCTATGCTCTTCCTCAATCTCCCCAATTGTTCAAACAAATATTGATGATAGGTGGAATGGAGCGTTACTATCAAATCGCTCGTTGCTTTAGGGATGAAGATTTAAGAGCTGACAGGCAGCCGGAATTCACTCAGCTTGATATGGAAATGTCTTTTGTGGATGTTGATGATGTAATTTCATTAAATGAAAAACTTATCAAATATGTTGTCGAAAGGGTTACTGATATAAAAGTTAATATTCCTTTCCCTAGAATTACTTATAATGAGGCAATGGAGAAATACGGTTCAGATAAACCCGATACACGTTTTGGCATGGAAATGGTCGATGTATCTGATGCTGTTATAAATAGTGATTTTAAGGTGTTTAAAGATGCAGTTGAAAATGGCGGAAAAGTTAAGGGAATAAACATTGTAAATGGCAGCAATCTCTTTAGCCGCAGACAAATTGATGAATTGGTAGAAAAAGCAAAAGAATTCGGTGCAAAAGGGCTAGCATGGATAAACATCGCGGAAGAAGGAATAAAATCTCCAATTGCCAAGTTTTTCAGCAGCGAACAAATAGAAAATCTTATTAGCAAATTCAATGCTAAAACAGGAGACTTAATAGTATTTGTAGCTGATAAAGACCCCGAACTTGTTATGACATCACTTGGAAGCCTTAGACTGTATCTGGCCAAAACTTTAAATCTTATAGAAAAGGACAAGTTTAACTTTTTGTGGGTAACTGAATTTCCTTTATTGGAATACAGCGAGGAAGAAAAAAGATATGTGGCAAAACATCACCCCTTCACATCTCCCATGGATGAGGATATTTATCTGCTTGAAAGCGAGCCCTGGAAAGCGCGGGCCAAGGCTTATGATATCGTCTTAAACGGAACGGAGTTAGGAGGAGGCAGCATAAGAATACACAACACTGATCTTCAGGAAAAAATGTTTGAAGTTCTGGGTTTCTCAAAGGAAAGGGCTTGGAACAACTTTGGATTTTTGCTCAAAGCCTTTGAATACGGAACACCTCCCCACGGAGGCATAGCCTATGGATTAGACAGAATGGCGATGCTACTTTTAGGGCTTGATAGCATCAGAGACTGCATAGCATTTCCTAAGACACAGAATGCTTCATGCCCCTTAACAGACGCTCCGAGCGAAGTTGACCAGAAGCAGTTAAAGGAATTACACATACAACTGAAAATTTAAACACGAAAGAACACGAAGGGACAGTCCGAGACCACTAAAAAAGTCCCCCTAAAAGAAATCGCAAACACAAGGGGACAGTCCCTTCATGCTGTTCATGCTGTTTTTTCTCTGTGCTGTTCTTCTGTGCCGTTTGTGCTCTGCTGGTCGCCAGGAATAACACGAAAGAACCGTCCCTCTGTGTTCCCCCTCTGTGTTCCCAGCAATGAATTCTTGATAAATATCGGGTTTTATGGTAATATTAACTTAACAAAACAATCCCTGCTGTGTGCGTGTAAGCTGACATAGTAAAGAGCCAACACTCTGAGAAAGGGAGTCCGGACTCTGAATGTTGAGTATATGCCCTCGAGAGAGGGAAATACAAGAGACGTTCAGGAGGACACCCACCTGGTAAGCCGGGTCTCTATTTACGGTCAGTAAACACGGCATGGTGGGGTTTATTTAATTATATGGAGTTGTGTTTTATTATGGATGAGAATATTTTTTCTAGAACCCAGATTCTTATAGGGGAAGCCGGCATTGAAAGACTTAAAAATTCAAAGATTGCGGTAATAGGACTGGGCGGCGTTGGCTCCTTTGCGGTAGAAGCTTTTGCCCGTGCCGGGGTGGGAGAACTTGTAATTGTTGACCATGATGTGGTCATGCCTTCAAACTTGAATCGTCAAATTCATGCTACGCATTCCACTGTCGGAATTTCAAAGGTAGATGCGATGAAAGCTAGAATTTCTGATATAAATCCATCTGCAAAAGTTATAGGTATAAAGGAATTCTATTCGTCTGAAAATGCTTCCACAATTTTAGACAGTAATTTTGACTATGTTGTAGATGCTATAGATACACTAAAATCAAAAATTGATCTTATTACATATTGCATACATTTAAGCATTCCCATTATTTCAGCCATGGGTGCCGGAAATAAGTTAGATCCTTTAAAATTTCAAGTAGCCGACATATCAAATACTCACACTTGTCCTATGGCTCGAAAAATAAGAAAAGAACTTCGGAAAATTGGTATAGAAAAAGGATTAAAAGTTGTATTTTCCACGGAAATTCCAATAACACGACATTATCCGCCTGGGAGCATATCTTTTGTGCCTTCTACAATGGGACTTATAGTTGCAGGTGAGGTAATACGAGATTTGATAAAAAATTGACCGAGCTAGTGCAATGTTATATAATATGCCTATAGATTGGGCTTCATTTGATATTTTATTTTAAGGAAGGTATTAAAAGTGAGAGAAAAAGCTGTTGTAGTTGCGACAAAAAGCGGATTTGCCCAGTTGCAGATAGAACCGAAAGATTCCTGCGAAGGATGTAAAGCCTGCGCTGCTGGAAAAAGCGGAAAAGCAATAAAAATATGGGCTAAGAATTATGTTAATGCAAAAGTTGGTCAAACTGTAGAAGTTGAGCTTCGTGATTCTACATTCCTGTCGGCAACGATAATAATATATGCAATTCCCCTGTTAGCTTTTTTTATAGGGATAGGTTTGGGCTATAAAGTTTCAGGAATATTTAAAATCGCCATTATAGAACCTTTTGCTGTAGTAGTTGGCGTGGCCCTAATGGCCATTACTTTCTTAGTGATACATTTTTTAACTGAGCGTAAAAAATTTGGAGACACATATTCGCCATATATAACACAAATTTATGAGTAATTTTTAAAAAAATGCCTACTGAATATTGATAATTGATTTTTCTTTTTATATAATTCCAATCAGTGCAAAGCAACAATAAGTGAAGATTTAGTTGATTTTGGAGGTTATTCCTATGATGAGCAGCAATGAAATTAGAGAAAAGTTCTTAAGCTATTTCGAAAGTAAAGGCCATACAAGAGTGGAAAGTTCCTCTTTAGTTCCTCAAAATGATCCCACATTACTTTTTACTAATGCAGGCATGAATCAGTTCAAAGACGTTTTTCTTGGTCTTAAAACCCTACCTTATAAAAGGGCGGTCAGCTGTCAGAAATGCGTTAGAGCTGGCGGCAAACACAATGATCTGGAAAGCGTTGGAAGAACTGCGCGCCATCATACTTTTTTTGAAATGTTGGGCAATTTTTCCTTTGGTGACTATTTTAAAAAAGAGGCTATAGCATATGCATGGGAATTTCTTACAGATGTGCTAAAACTTCCAAAAGATCAATTATGGGTCAGTGTTTTCAAAGAAGACGAAGAGGCTTTTCAGCTTTGGCAAGCATATTTGCCCAAAGAAAGAATTGTCCGTTTAGGAGAGAAGGATAATTTTTGGAGCATGGGAGAGACTGGACCTTGCGGACCTTGCAGCGAAATATATATTGATAGGGGCATTGAGCATAAATGTGACGCCGAAGAATGTGCCCTTGGCAAATGTGACTGCGACAGATGGCGCGAATTATGGAATTTAGTTTTTATGCAATATAACAGAGACGAAAACGGTGTTATGACACCACTTCCAAAACCCAGCATTGATACGGGAATGGGGCTTGAACGTATAGCAACTGTGATGCAAGGGGTTTACAGCAACTACGATACAGACCTTTTAAGGCCATTGATTACTTTTATAGAGGATATGACAAAAAAAGAGTACAAAGATAATGAACAAGGATTTGCATTTAGAGTAATTGCTGACCATTCAAGAGCCATAACATTTTTAATCTCAGATGGTGTAATTCCGGGAAACGAGGGAAGAAACTATGTATTAAGGCGGATCATTAGAAGAGCCGCCCGCTACGGAAAGGAACTTGGTTTAAATGAACCGTTTTTGTACAAGGTAGTTCCTAAAGTGGTGGAATTAATGAAAGATGCCTATCCGGAACTTGAAAAGAATATGCCATATATACAAAAAGTAGTGAAAGCCGAGGAAAAAAAATTCCTTGAAACCTTAAACGATGGATTGAGGATTTTAAGAGAAAATATAGAGGATTTACTAAAAGAGAACAAGAAAGAAATACCTGGTAATATAGCTTTTGTCTTGTACGACACTTACGGCTTTCCAATTGATTTGACGTGCGATATAGCTCAGGAAAATGGAATGAAAGTCGATATTAAAACCTTTGAAGAATTAATGAATAAACAAAGAGAAAAGGCAAAAGCAGCACGCAAAAGCGAATATGAAATTGATGAACTAGCCTCGGTGCTATCCCCTCTTGCTCCAACGGCATTTGTTGGATATGAAAATTTTGAAACGGAAAGTCAAGTTCAATTTATTTTAGCTGGCAAAGCAGCGGTAGAAAAATGCGATGATACGAAACAGGATGTTATTGTAGTACTTGATAAAACACCATTTTATGCTGAATCCGGTGGCCAAGTGGGAGATACTGGCGTAATTGAAAATAAAGACTTTTTATTTAAAGTTACAGATACTCAAAAAACCCCCGATGGAAAGATTTATCATAGAGGCCGAATAGAAAGAGGAAGCGTAAGCATAGGCGAAAAAGTCACAGCTAAAATTGATGTGGAAAGACGACTAAACATTTCTCGTAACCACAGTGCGACTCACCTATTACACAAAGCATTAAAAGAAGTTTTAGGCGAGCATGTAAATCAGTCAGGTTCATTAGTTGATGAACATAAATTAAGATTCGATTTTTCACATTTTTCAAGTCTTACACCCGATGAAATAAGGCAGGTAGAGTTTAAAGTAAATCATGTGATACTTAAAAACTTACCTGTATCAATATACCAAACAACTCTTCGAGAGGCTCGAGAGCAAGGAGTTATCGCACTTTTTAACGAAAAATATCAAGAAAATGTAAGAGTTGTATGCTTTGGCGACTATAGTAAAGAACTGTGCGGAGGAACTCATGTCAAGTCTACTGGTGAAATAGGCCTCTTTAAGATAATCTCAGAAAGCAGTGTAGGTTCCGGACTGAGAAGAATTGAAGGGGTATGTGGCTTTAATTTAATGAATTATTTATACGAGAATCTCGAAATTTTAGATAAAGCATCGAAACTTTTAAAAACATCTCCAGAAGAGCTGCTTAAAAAAATTGACGAGTTAACTGGTCAGCTTAAAGAACAGGAAAGAATGCTTGAGTCGTTAAAACAGCAGTTGGCAAATTCAGAAGTTGAAGAAATAGTGCAAAAAGTAAAGCCCGTAAATGGTATCAATGTGATTTCTGCAAGAGCTAATGCAAAAAGCATTGACGATTTAAGGATGATGGTGGACACACTGCGCCAGAAAATCAAAACCGGTATAATAGTTTTAGGAAGTTGCAGCGATAATAAAGTTTTATTTGTAGTTGGAGTAACCGATGATTTGACGAAGAAAGGCTATAATGCCGGAGAAATAATTAAAAAGGTAGCCAAAATAGCAGGTGGCGGAGGTGGCGGCAGACCAGACTTTGCACAGGCAGGCGGCAAAAATCCTGATAAGCTTGATGAAGCGCTAAATGCTGTTTTTGCTATAATCGAAGAGCTCCAAAACAAAATTTAAAATAAATTGCGGAATGGAGGGATGAAAATGGAAGGAAAGATGGATGAAACTGTTAAGTTTAGAGTCGAAAAAGAAGCTGACATTGATGCCAAAACAATTTTGAAACAAGTCAGCAAGGCACTGGAAGAAAAGGGATATAACCCTATAAATCAGCTTGTGGGCTATATCTTATCCGGTGATCCAGCATATATTACAAGTTATAACAATGCCAGGAACTTAATTAGAAAGCTCGAACGGGATAAATTAGTAGAGGAGTTAATTAAGAGTTACATTGAAAGCGAATAATTTTAGCAGTTGTAAGAGGTCTTGAAATTGGAGTATAACATTCTTGGAAATACAGGTTTGAGGGTATCCTACCTATGTTTTGGAAGCCTGTCAATAAGCCCGCTCCAATCAAAGTTTTCTTTAGAAGCGGGAGCCGATATTATAAATTTAGCAATTGATTGCGGCGTTAATTTTATTGATACAGCTGAGTTTTATCAAAACTACGATTATATATCTAAAGCACTTAAAAGAACAAAGAAAGATATTGTAATAACAACTAAATCTTATGCCTACACCTATGATGGAATGAAAAACAGCGTTGAGAAAGCGCGTAGAGAACTTGACCGAGATGTAATAGATATATTTATGCTTCATGAACAAGAAAGCCGGCTTACACTCAAAGGACATCGCGAGGCGTTGGAATATTTACAGAACGCTAAAGCAAAAGGCCAAATAAAGGCAATAGGAGTTTCTACTCACACTGTTGAAGTTGTAAATGCCGCATCTTACATGGATGAGATTGAAGTAATTCACCCATTGATAAATTTTAAAGGTATAGGGATTAAAGACGGAAATTTAGAGGAAATGGAAAAAGCGATACAAGCAGCATATGAGAACGGGAAGGGTATATATGCTATGAAAGCCCTTGGGGGAGGAAACCTCATAGGGTGCAAGCAACAAGCCTTTTCTTATATACTTTCATTTCCTTATACCCATTCTATAGCAGTTGGCATGAAATCATATGATGAAGTTGCAGAAAATATTGCTATATTTGAAAGAAGGCCCATTGAGCCTTCGGTCGAGGAAAGATTAAGTAGCCAAAAAAGAGAGCTTTTAATTGAAGACTGGTGCGCAGGTTGCGGAGAATGTGCAAGGCACTGCCGATATGGCGCGCTGGAAGTTAAAGGCGGCAGATCTATGGTTAATCCCAATAAATGCATCTTATGCGGTTATTGTGCAGGCTACTGTCCGGAGTTTTGTATAAAGATAGTTTAATTAAGGAGTATTTGAATGCGCATTTTATGTTTAGACGTGGGCGAAAAAAGAATAGGAGTTGCGGTATCGGACGAACTAGGCATAACCGCCCAGGGCTTAGGCACCGTTGAAAGAAAACAAAATAGCAAAGACGAAGATATAGAGGAAATACGAAAAATCGTTGAAAAATACAATGTTGATAAAATAATATTAGGTCTTCCAAAAAATATGGACGGGACTTTAGGACAAAGCGGTAAGATGGTTGAAGACTATGCTAAAAAACTACAAAGTTGTTTGAATATAGATTTAGGATTTTGGGACGAAAGATTGAGCACTGTTTCAGCTGAACGAGTTTTGATAGATGCAGATATCTCCAGAAAAAAAAGAAAGAGCGTAATTGATAAACTATCTGCAGTAATAATCTTGCAAAGCTATTTAGATTATAAATCAAGAGTTGACACAATGTAATAATTACTATAAAATATTCCTAATTCAATTGAATTGGAGTGGAGAAACTTTATGGAAGAGTTTGAAACAATAACCTTGCTGGATGAAAATGGAGAGGAAACTGTATTTGAGATATTAGGAGTTATAAATGTCGAGGATACAGATTATGCAATTCTGTCCCCTTTAATCGAAGACGAAGAAGATGAAGAAGAGGGCGAAGCATACATCTTCAGAATCGATGTGGATGAAGAGGGTAATGAGGTCCTTTTTGAGGTAGAAGACGACGAAGAATTTGAAATGGTAAGGGATGCATGGGAAATGCTGTGCATGGATGAATTGGAATCCCTTGACGAAGATGACGATTTTGATGGAGAAGATGAGTAGGTTTAATTTTTGATACTGTCTTGACAAACTTATCTAGCTGTTTTATAATATTCTAAAATTTAGTTAGTAAAAACTATGAAGGGGAAAATTAAAGATATTTTCTATAGAGAGTCAGTGGATGGTGCAAACTGACAGAAGATCTTTATTTCCGCCCCGGAGTTGTTGGCGATGAGCCAAACCGGTTTTAACCGTTAGATTTATAGAGGGTTGCATATTTTGGGAAACTGAAATAGGGTGGCAACGCGGTAATTTCCGCCCCTTGTACTGGGCGGTTTTTTTATTATATATTAATTTGGACTATTTTATATATTTAAGGAGAGGTGCACGGTGGTGATGAATTTTTTTATTAATGTGCTGGCAGCACTCGAGTCAGCATTGAATAATGAGAATTTATTTGGAGCAGGAATAGCTGCGGCAGAAAGAATTTTTGCAAAAGGGGAGATATAAATGAGGGTTTTAGTAAGCGATGATCTTGCTCAAGAGGGAATCGACATATTAAAAAAAGAATTTGATGTAGATGTTAAGACAAAATTAAGCGAAGAAGAATTAATGGAAATAATTCCTAATTATGATGCACTTGTTGTCCGCAGTGCGACTAAAGTTACAAAAAATATTATAGAAAAAAGCAATCTGAAGGTTATCGGAAGAGCGGGTGTTGGTGTTGACAACATAGATGTTGATGCTGCAACGCATAAAGGAATTTTGGTAGTTAATGCTCCTGAAGGAAATACAATAGCGGCCAGCGAACACACTATTGCACTTCTCATGTCTGTTGCACGAAATATACCCGCTGCTGTTATGAGCCTTAAAAATAAAAAATGGGACAGAAAAAGTTTTGTTGGAATAGAGGTTAGAGGAAAAACCCTTGGAATTGTAGGCCTTGGGAGAATTGGCAAAGATGTAGCAGCTAAAGCTATTGGCCTTGGAATGAATATTCTGGCATATGATCCTTATATAATAAACAATACTCTTGAAAATACCCATATTAAAGTAACCGACTTTGAAACAGTGCTAAAAAATTCGGATTTTATAACATTCCATGTTCCTTTGACAAAGGCTACTTATCATATGATTGATAAAGACCAGATCTCAATAATGAAAGATAAGGTTATTTTAATTAATTGTGCTCGAGGAGGTATTATCAACGAAGAAGCCCTTTACGAAGCACTTGTTTCAGGAAAAGTGGGGGCGTGCGCTTTGGATGTGTTTGAGCATGAACCACCCCTTGAAAGCCCGCTTATTGATTTACCTAATGTAGTAGCAACCCCTCACCTTGGAGCATCTACCGCTGAAGCTCAGATTAATGTAGCTATAGAAGTGGCGAATGACATAATTCGTGCGCTAAAAGGGGAATTAGTTAAAAATGCCGTTAACATGATAACTGTTAGACCTGAAGAATATCACGAAATAAAGCCCTTTATAGAACTGGCGGAGAAAATGGGTTCACTTTATACGCAACTAAAAAACGGTCGTATAAGCGAAGTAGAAATGATATATTCCGGAAAAGTAACAAAATTTGATGTAAAACCAATAACAGTTGCCGCGATAAAAGGCATTCTGACAAATATGCTAGAATTTCCACCTAATTTAGTAAATGCATATTTGCTTGCGAAAGAACGGGGTATAAAAATTAGCGAGAAAAAAGTTAGCGAAGATCAAGATGCCCCAGGAACAATAACTTTGCAAGTGACTACCGATAAAGGAAAGAGCAGTATTTCGGGAACAGTTTTTGAAAAAGACGAAATTAGAATAACAGCTATAGATGATTATAAGATAGATCTTATTCCTCGCGGATATGCTCTAATGTCGTTTCACAAAGACAGACCCGGTATTGTGGGACAGGTAGGAAGCCTCCTGGGCAACAATGATATTAACATAGCCTATATGCAGCTGGGCCGAAAATCTTTTAGAGGAGAAGCGCTAATGGTGCTTGGAATCGACGAAGAAGTTCCTGAGCATGTTTTAAATGAAATAAGAAAAATCGAAGATGTGTCTGATGCTCTATTTATAAAGTTCTAATTCCTTGACAATAATTGCTGTTTGCAATATACTATGAGCGAAGCAGCATATATGCCGGGAGTGGGTATTTTGTTGACAGAAGAAGAAAGAAAATACAGGATAAGTGTTATCGAGGATAGATTAAAAGAGAAAGACCTTAAATTAACTCCCCAAAGAAGAGTGGTTCTAGATGTCCTTCTCGATAATCAGTCCAAGCACCTTAGTGCAGAAGAAGTTTTTGAATTTGTAAGAAAAAAATTTCCAGATATTGGATTAGCTACGGTGTACAGAACTTTACAACTTTTTGATGACTTTGGCGTTATCAAAAAGTTAGATTTTAATGATGGATGTTATCGGTATGAGTTAAGTGAAGACCAGCGGCATCAACATCATCATCTTATTTGTATAAAATGTGGAAAAATTTACGAATTTGATGATGATCTATTAGAGGACCTTGAAAAAAGAATTTATAAGAATAACTCCTTCAAAGTAATAGATCATGCCGTTAAGTTTTTTGGATATTGTAAGGATTGCCTTAAAGATTTGACATAAATCAACAAACAACAAACCAGCCTTTATAGGCTGGTTTGTTGTTTGTAACATATTTGTTTATCGATTTGAAGATTGTGTAATAAGTTTATCCGCACCTAGGATATGGTCGCTTATCCAGTTAATTATAAAATCTAGTAGCTCTAGGATATATTGATTTTGGTTCTCGTCTATGCTGTCAAGGTTTACTGCGTTAAGTTTTTCTACGAAACTGTCATGAGCTGCCTTTTGCAAAGGATAGCCTTTATAACCGATGCTGAGCATGTAATTTTCTTCTGACTGAAAATGATAAATAGCATAATCTCTTAGCTCTGCCAGTATTTGTATTATTTGATCAAATTTGTCATAGCAAAAATCATTTTTTAAAAGATTATAAGCTTCATTGGCTATCTCGAATAATTTTTGATGCTGCTTATCAATTTGTTCTACGCCTATCTTGTAGTCATCCTTCCACTTAATCAAAACAATTCACCTCCGAGAATGTCTTATTTATCATGTCCTATATTACCATATTTATGCATTTATGTATATTTTTAAAGCTGAAGGTTATTTATTTGCTTCTAGATTTTTTCGATATAAATAAAATGAACAGGCGGGTATATAAAATCTTTTTATTTCCGCCTGTTCATTCAAATTATAAAGTATATCTTAAATTATTTTTGGAGTCTTGCAAGAAATAGTTTAGTTATCTCAGCGGCAATAAAGGGCAGTATACCAAACAATACTATAATATCCCAGTCATAAAAAGATAATTTTACTGTATCAAATATCTCTCTTAATGCAGGTATATACAAAACTGCTATCAAGAGCAGGAAAGATAAAAGTGTACCGCCAACCATATATAAGTTACTAAAAAATCCTATTTTGTAAATAAGAAGTTCTTCCGAACGAGAAGTATATGCCCTTAGAAGCTCGCTGAAAATTAATGTCGCGAAGGCGAATGTCCTGGCAACTCGAAGATCAGAAGTAGAGTTCAATGAAAATACAAATACTCCAAGAACGGCAATAGTCATAAACGTGCTTTGAACAGCAATTTGCCAATTCATTTTTTTGTCAAGTATCGGTTCATTAGGATTACGCGGCGGTTTTTTCATGATGCCTGGTTCCTTGGCTTCCATACCAAGTGCTAATGCGGGGAAAGCATCAGTCAGCAGGTTTAGCCAGAGTAACTGGATTGGTTTTAGCGGCACAGGCAAGCCGGCTAGCATTGCAACAAATATGATTAGTATTTCCGCTATATTACAGGATAAAAGGAAGAATATAAATTTGCGTATATTTGCATATATTGTCCTTCCTTCTTCTACAGCAGCAACTATACTGGCGAAATTATCATCTGTTAAAATCATATCTGCAGCTTCTTTAGCTACATCCGTTCCGGTAATGCCCATAGCGATTCCTATATCCGCTCTTTTAAGTGCAGGAGCGTCATTGACACCATCACCTGTCATTGCGACAATATGACCATTGTTTTTTATGGCATCTACTATTCTAAGCTTATGAACTGGGGATACCCTTGCATAAACCGACACATTGTTAGCAACAGATACCAATTCTTCATCAGTCATCTTATCTAGATCAAGACCAGTAAGAGCTTGAGAATTCTCGTCGATCATACCTAGTTCTTTTGCGATTGCTTCGGCAGTATCCTTATAGTCTCCTGTAATCATTACAGGTTTTATACCAGCTTGTTTACAAATTTTTATTGCATCTTTTGCTTCAGGCCTTGCAGGATCAATCATGCCGACAAGACCTACAAAAATCATATCTTTTTCAACTTCTGCTGGATCAGGGTGCGATGGTATAGAATCTACCGGTTTAAAGGCAAAGCCTAAAACTCTAAGAGCCTGAGAAGCCATGCCGTGGTTTGCTTCTAATATTGTTTTGCGGTCTTCGTCGGTTATATCAAAAACTTGATTATTCTTTAGAATTCTATTTGACAAGCTCAGCATTATATCCGGTGCGCCTTTTGTAAAAGCAAAATAGCTATTATTGTATAGATGGAAAGTAGTCATTCGCTTGCGATCGGAATCAAAAGGTATTTCTTGAAGCCTTGGTGTCAAAGCATTCAGCTCTTCAGCTGAAAGACCCGCCTTTTCAGCTGCTACTATTAAGCAGCCTTCGGTAGGATCCCCCATGATGCGCCAGCTTTTTTCGGTATTTGAGCCGCTTTCTTCTAACTTTGCGTCATTGCACAATGCGCTGATAGTTAGAAGCATCTTTAAGTCAGAATCAGATAAAGGATCGTATTTTTGATCGTCTAGATAAAACTCACCTATGGGTTTATATCCCTCACCTGTAATCGAATAAAACTTGCCATTTACAAATACCTTTCTTGCTGTCATTTCGTTTTGCGTAAGTGTCCCGGTTTTATCGGAACAAATAACAGTAGTGCTCCCCAAAGTTTCGACTGCATGCAGTTTTTTTATGATAGCATGTCTTTTAACCATTCTTTGCATTCCAAGAGCAAGAACTATCGTAACTATTGCAGGTAAACCTTCGGGTATGGCAGCTACTGCAAGACTCACTGCTGTCATGAACATATCAAGAAGCGGATTACCTTCAAAAATACCCAAGACGAAAACTATACCACATATTACGAGACAGGCGATCCCTAAAACCTTTCCGAGATCATCTAGTTTTTTCTGCAAAGGTGTTTCCTCTTCTTCATAAGACTCAAGCATCTTGGCAATTAGCCCTATTTCTGTGTTCATACCTGTTTCTATAACTATTCCCTTGCCTCTGCCATATGTTACCACTGTGCCCATAAATGCTGAATTATTTCTATCGCCTAATGGAACTTCTCCGCCTAGGACAACTTCAGCATTTTTCTCCGAAGGAACTGATTCACCGGTAAGAGAAGCTTCATCGATTTTTAAGTTTATGCTTTCGATAAGTCTTAAATCTGCAGGCACATAATTTCCTGCCTCTAGTATAACTATGTCACCTGGAACTAGTTCTCTTGCAGGAATTTCAACAACCTTGCCGTCTCTTATAACCTTTGCCTCAGGAGCTGCCATTTTTTTTAAGGCTTCCAAAGCTTTACTAGCTCTTGCTTCCTGGACAACACCTAAAATTGCGTTTAGAATAACTATTAAAATTATTACGATTGCATCAGTTGTCTCCCCTACAACAGCAGAAACAAGGCTTGCACCAATAAGGATTAGGACAAGAAAGTCTTTAAACTGTTCAAGCAGCATTTGCCAAATAGTTTCGCCTTTTTTGCCAACAAGCTCGTTGTATCCCACTTCATCTAGGCGCTTTTTTGCCTCTTCTGAGGAGAGACCGCTTTTTAGATCAGTATTTAGCTTACTTGATATTTCCTCCTTTTTTAGAGAATACCAATTAGTTTTTTCGGCCAAAATAAAATCCTCCTTCTACTATTATTAGTTTATGTAATATTTTAATACTGATATAATAATTGCCAAAGTTAAATTACCTTTTAAAAGATCGCCGTCCTTTACTTATGAATTTTCATAGCTGTAAATAAAAAAGACCCTTACTGCAATCGATTATCGAATAATAGTTGATTGCGTCAAAGGTCTTGTCTTTTCAGAAAAAACTGAAATGATAAAAGCCAGGCATAAATGCCGTGCTGGTGACTTTCATCAAACGACTACTCCCCCTTAACGGAGTATGATGATTTCTATATATACTGTTATGATTTATTCGTAAATAATGATATAATAAAATCTACCTAGTGTCAACTCAAATCATATTGACCTCATTTAAAACTAACGTTAAACTAAGTCAAGGAGGCAAAGCCAAAACAACTCAAATAGAAAGGGCGATACATCAAAATGCTTTGGTTTGCAATACTTATATTCTTAATTGCAGCAATCGTTTTTTGGCTTGTATTTCAGCAACGAAAAAACAGCCAAACAAATCCTTCTGCGTATTTAATTTCAAGAGCAGCGCTTATAGCTGCTATTTACGCACTGGTTACTTACGTTTTTGAACCGATAAGTTATGGTCCTGTTCAAGTTAGGATCTCTGAGGCGCTTACACTATTGCCTCTTATGGATCCGGCAGCTGTTCCCGGTCTTTTTGTAGGCTGTTTGATTGCAAATATATTAGGCGGTTTAGGTTTATGGGATATCTGTCTTGGCAGCTTGATTACCTTTTTAGCCGCTTATATCACAAGCAAAATGCCAAACCCCTTTTTAGGAGCGGTTCCGCCTATAGTCCTGAATGCTTTAGGAGTAGCTTTTTACCTTTCCAAAATTTATAGCGTTCCCTATATTGCAACAGCTCTATATATTGGCCTAGGCGAGCTTATATCCGTTGCCGGAATAGGTATACCACTATTTTATTTGATACAGCGCACGAATTTAAGGAAAATCTTCAACAAAAAATAAAGAGGTGCAAAAATATTTGAGATATAAATTAAAATATTCAGGCCAAAGCCTGATAAAATATATTAAATCAAATAAAGCCCAAGCATTGTTTTTAATAGCAATCTTTTTAGTTTTGATTATAGCAATTTGGTTTAAAATTTCACTTTCTCCAAAAGACCCATCAAATAAGGCAGCCGTCGAATTCGAGGTAAAGAAAGGTGAAACAGCACAAGAACTAGCACTAAACTTGCAAAGTAAAGGCTTAATAAAGAATGATACAATTTTTATTCTTTATGCGAAAATAAAGGGGCTGGATATAAAGATAAAAAGTGGAAGATATTATTTAAGTCCCTCTATGACCGTCGGGGAAATCTTAAATAAGTTAATAGATGAAAAAAATTCAATTAATGATGTTCGAGTTACAATTCCTGAGGGAAGCACTTTAAAAGACATTGCCAACATATTAAAAGATAAGGGCTTGATTAATGATACAGCTGAATTTATCAGCTATGCTAAGGCGCAAAATTTTAAGGATAAGTACGACTTTCTTAAAGATTTTCCACAAGATGCTACTCTGGAAGGATTTCTATTTCCTGACACCTATTTTTTGCCTAAGGACAGAAGCGTGGAGTTTTATATCGATGTGTTTTTAAAGCAATTTGAGAAAATATATAAAACTGAATTGTCTGGAATATTAGAAGAAAAATATCCTAAGTATAGCATATACCAAATAGTTACATTAGCATCTATAGTAGAAAAAGAAGCAAAACTTGAAAGTGAAAGGCCGATAATTGCAGCAGTATTTTACAACCGACTTGAAAAGGGGATGCCCTTGCAGTCTTGCGCAACAATAGAGTTTTTGTTAGATGAACACAAGGAGAAGCTTTCCTTTGACGACCTTAAGATAAATTCGCCATACAACACTTATAAAAATACAGGCTTGCCTCCTGGACCAATAGGAGCACCTGGACTTTCATCGCTACTTGCAACAATTTCTCCTGCAAATGTTGATTATCTTTACTTTGTAGCAAAAGGCGACGGTTCGCATATATTTACTAAAACATATGCAGATCATTTAAACGCTCAAGAGAAGATTGAAAGTAGCAATAACTAAACATAAATTTTTTTATGAGGAATGATTATGCTAGAGCTATTTTGCCCTGATCTTTATATCGAAAATATCTATAAATTAGATTTAAACTATTTAAAGAAAAAAAATATCAGAGGAATACTTATAGACATTGACAATACTCTACTTCCGTGGAATTCAGCAGATATTGACAATAAGCTGATAAATTGGGTGAATTTATGTAAAGAAGAGGGATTCCTTCTATGCATTATTTCTAACAATACTGCAAGCCGCATAAGAGTGTGTGCGAATAAGCTGGGGATTCCCGCAGTATCAGGCCACTATAAGCCGCTTAAAAGAGCTTTTAAGGAAGGCTTGAATATACTAGGTACTAAGCCGGAAGAAACGGCAGCTATTGGCGATCAAATATTTACCGATATTTTAGGCGCAAAACGCAGTGGGCTATTTGCAATTTTAGTAAAGCCGATAGGCGATAAGGAATTTTTTGGAACTAAGATTATCCGAAAATTTGAAGGCCTAATCTTAAAATATATGGAAAGGAAGAATCTGATTTTTCTTAATCGGTATTAATATAAATTAGAGGAGCGAGGCTGTAGTGACGGGTGGAAAAAGACTCGAGGATTTTTTATCAGAAAAGGGTTATATTACGACAGCCGAATTGAAAAAGATTAAAAAAATACAACTTTCGAACGGCAAAAGATTAAGTGAAGTAATCGCAGATGAAGATTTGATTTCCGAGGGAAAATTAGCTGAAATTTTAGCAATTGCTACAGGGATACCGCAAGTGAGCTTAAGCAGGCTTTATATCAGTCAAAATGTAATTGACTTGGTGCCTGAAGATATTGCCAGAAAACATACTATCTTACCTATTGAAAAAGATGGCAACTCTTTAGTAATAGCAGTAAGTGACCCTTACAATATATTTGCCGTAGATGATGTAAAATTTGCCAGCGGCTGCGATATTAGAATTGTTATAGCATCAAAAACTGAAATACAAAAAGCCATAGATACTTATTACAAATCATATTCTAATTTTAAAATCAAAGAAACAGCACATACCAAAAAAGAGCTAAAGGATGCTGAAAAAGTTCCTGTTGTAAAACTGGTAGATACCATAATATACCAAGCAGTCAAAAAGAACGCCAGCGATATTCATATTGAACCTCAAGAAAAGAATGTTCGTATAAGATATAGAGTTGACGGAGAGCTTGTTTCAGTAATGTTCTTTGATAAAATCTTACTGCAATCAGTGATAGCAAGAATTAAGATAATGGCAAAGCTTGACATTACAAAAAAGAGGATTCCCCAAGATGGAAGCTTTAATTTAGAAATAGACGACAATCTGATTGATATAAGGGTATCCACTATTCCTACAACAAAAGGCGAGAAAGCTGTTCTTAGAATATTAAATCGCGACAAGTTTTTGCGAAATATAGATCAGCTTGGATTTAGCGATAGACAAAAAGAGCAGATTTACAGAATGTTGAGTTTTCCTTATGGCATGATTCTAGTATGCGGACCTACCGGGTGCGGTAAAACTACAACTCTTTATTCTATGATAAATTATTTAAATAAGCCAAATCAAAATATAGTTACATTGGAAGATCCGGTAGAATATGCACTTTCCGGCATCAACCAAATACAGATTAATCCTAAAAGCGGAATAACCTTTGCCACAGGTTTGAGAGCTATTCTAAGGCAAGACCCAAATATCATCATGGTCGGAGAGATAAGAGATAAAGAAACGGCGGATATTGCAGTTAGAGCAGCACTCACCGGCCACCTTGTTTTTTCTACGTTACATACAAATAATGCATTAGGAGCTATTACCAGACTTTTAGATATGGGGGTAGAATCTTATCTTCTGGCTTCATGCCTTGTAGGAGTTATTTCGCAGCGATTAGTTCGCAAAATTTGTCCCATATGCAAAGAAAAGTTCAAGGCATCAAAATATGAAGCATCTTATCTGGATATAAATGATAATAAAGAGCATTACATCTTTAAGGGAAAAGAATGCGAGGCTTGTAATTTTACGGGTTATAAAGGCCGGACAGTAGTCGGAGAGATTTTTGAAGTTTCATCTCCTTATCGGGAACTCATATCAAAAAGGGCAACTTTGAAAGAAATTGAAAGTTTATTATATGCTAATGGCTATGATTCAATGGAATCTAGCGCAGCATCATTAGTTAAAAATGGTATTACCACGCTCGAAGAAATGATGCGTGTTGTCTTTTGATAAAGGATGGATAATAATGTCACTTTACTATTATAAAGGCAAAAATTTTGCCGGCAGCAAGACAATTGGCATGGTAGAGGCAGAAAGCGATTACGCAGTTGCAAAAAAGATAAAAAACGACGGTTACATACCTGTTAAGATTAAAAGCATAGACAAAAACAGTTTTATATATATTTTAGCAGCTCTTTTTAATAGAATAACTTTTTTTGAACTTGCAATATTTTGCAGACACCTTGCAATTATGCTCGATTCAGGTGTTAGTATTGTAGAAAGCCTTAGCTCTATAGCAAAACAGACAAAAAATAGTAAATTGCACAAGATTATTATGAATATAAGCCGACAAGTAGAGCGCGGCAGCTCCCTTTCTGACTCCTGCAAAAACTACCCATATGCATTTTCTGATGTTTTCATTTCCGCTATTGAAGCCGGGGAGATATCAGGAAATTTAAGCGAGGCGTTACAGTTATTATCTGAATATTATTCAAGTAATTCAAAGCAAAGTGAGAAAATAAAAAACGCACTGACATACCCTGCAATATTAGGCGTTGCATCAATCGGGACAATCATTTTCCTATCAACCAAAGTTTTGCCGGTCTACGCTAACATATTTTCATCGGCCGGAGTGCAACTACCTAGAGTTACTCGGATTCTTATATCGGTAAGTTCAAATATGGTAGAATTTTGCTTGGGCATCCTTATTTTTTTATCTTCAATATTTTTTATTACTCTGCAATCCAAGAAGTCGTTTTCTATTGCATGCCGTATAGATGAATTAAAACTTTCAATTCCTTTGATAGGTAAGCTCATAAAAAACGAAACCTCTGCGCAGGTAATAAAGCTGCTAAATATTTTGGTATCTAGTGGAATACCTATTTTAAAAGCACTGGAAATTTCAATGGGCACTGTAAAGAATCAGTTTATTAAAAAAGAGCTATATGCCGTATGGGAGGGGCTGAAACAAGGGAAAAATTTAGCCGGTCTCATGCCTGATAATATTTTTTCTCCCCTGGCATTAGAAATGATATTTATAGGGGAGGAATCAGGGAATCTTGCAGAAATGCTAGATAAAGCAGCCTCTTTTTACGAAGAGGAAGTTAAGATCCTTTCCGACAAGATAACTGTCCTTATTGAACCTGTAATGATAATATTTATGACGATTTTAGTCTCATTTATAGTGATTTCGGTTGTAATTCCCATGTTTGATGTTTACAATTTATTTTAAAGGGGGGGTTTTAAACGAATTACAAATGATATATGACTATAAAGATTGCAGAGGATATACTTTAATTGAATTAGTTGTTGTCATATCATTACTCGGATTATTGGCCGGTATAGCACTTCCTGATTTTAAGAAAAACGCCGCAAATTCTGATCTTAAAACAGCTGCTTTTGAACTTGCAGAAAACATTCGCCTAGCACAGCAAAAATCTATGGTCGAAGGCATACCATATAAAATAGTAATAGACCTGGAACGTGGAGATAATTATCAAATACTTGCCGGCAAATACGGTAAATTTGTAAAACTACCGAAAAATGTAATTTTTAGCTGGACCAGCTATACAAATGTCGGCAAAACTATAATATTTGGCCCATCGGGAGCGCCTAATCAAGGAGGCACCATAGCACTGACAAATGGAGATGATACAATTTATGTAATAGTTTCTGTAGCAACAGGGAGGGTGAGAATTGATAAAATACCTCCAAGAATCTAACGAAAAAGGTTCGACGCTTATCGAAATAATAGTTGCTGTAACACTACTTTCTTTGATGACAATTCCATTTTGCGGACTTTTTTCTCAAAGCGTAAAATCAAATAGAAGAACAGAGGAGATGATGCTGGCCACGGCTTTGGCGCAAGATACAATAGAGGAGTTAAAATCGTTTTCTTTTGAGGAACTGCTTAAAAAACTTACGTATCAACAAAAAGACATTGTAAAATTAGATAATTATAGTTTTGCACGAAGCATAAAATATCTGGTAAAAAATGAAAATCTGTTGATGATAACTGTAACAATAAAGGGAGATAACCAGGAGGTAGAAGTTGCAACATATCGGGGAAAATACTGACAGCAGAGATGGTTTTACTCTTATTGAACTTATTCTTTCTTTAGGACTTTTAAGCCTTGTGCTTACCACGGCTTTTATGCTTTACAGCAGCGGACAAAAGTCCTACGATAGCGAAAATGCCAAGATTTTTGACAGTCAAAATATCAGACAAGCCTTTTTGTGGCTTTCAACTACCGTAAAGCAGGCCAAAACCATTGAGTCACTATCGGAAAATGAGATAAAAATAATAAGCGGCAGTGGCGAGAAAATTATATATTACTTTAGTAATGGAGTGCTTTATCGAAAAAAGAACAATGGAGTAAATCCTGTGGCTGAATTAGGCCAAGTAAGTTTTAGTCGATCAGGAAAACATTCTGTAGAAATTTTTTTAAAAGCGAAAAACAGCAATTCTGTGTTAACAACAAAACTTACGCCTTTTGGCTTATGGGTAAATTAAAAAGTTCTTAAAAAGTAATCTTATTCTAGTATAAGGGGTATTGATAAAATGGAGCAAAATAGCGAATTCAAGTTAAAAAACTATATGGAAGATATCGTTGCTTTACTTTTAGAAGAGCTTATGAGAGATAGGGATATTTGCAAGTGCGAGCATTGCCGTCTTGATATTATGGCCATTGCGTTAAATAATTTGCCGACAAAGTATGTGGTAACTAAGAAAGGCGAAGTATATGCCAAAACAGATCTTTTAAATAGGCAATACCGCACTGATGTTATTATACAGCTGCTAAAAGCAATGGATATTGTTTCCAGGAACCCACATCATGAGTAAGGAGTTTTATCAATGCTGCAAAGTTCGCTACATACAGGAATAGACATTGGAGCAAAAGATATAAAAATTGCAAATGTAACAATAAACAGAAGATCATATTTCGTCAAGAACTTTTATAAAATAGAAAATCCGATTGGCAAACTAATTCCGGAAACTCCATTGGAAAAGAGCATTATGAATAAATGCTTTATAGAAATAAAAGACATATTTTCCGGAAAAATTATTATTGGAATTTCGAGTAAGTATGCTCTCTTTCGGCAGATTCAATTGCCGCGCCTTAGTAAGAGAGAATTAAAAGAGGCTATATTTTGGGAAACTCAAGAGTTTTTGGCAACTTTTGGCATGAAATTTATCAGCGATTATGAGGTTTTATACCACGGCAAAAATACTTGCAGTATATTAATAGCAGCAGTGCCGGAAGGCATAGCAAAAAATTATGCCAAGATTGCTTTAGACGCCGGTATTTTTCCAAATTCCCTAGATGTATATCCTCTTGCAAATGCTTGTGTAATTCAGGTTCAAAAAAATTATGACCCAATTGCTATAATTGATTTGGATTTTGATTATAGCGAAATAACGATTTTAAATGACGGGGAAATTATTCTAGTAAGAAACCTTGATTTTTTTAATATAAACGAAGCTGATAAGCAAGCTGATTGGGAAAACATAGATTCTTTTCCTATGTCATATAAAAATTTTATAATTGAAATCTCAAGGACTTTCGAATTTTATATGCGAAATGGCGGGCAAAAAATTGAAAAAATAGTTATTGCGGGAGAAGGAAGCAAATCAAAGTACTGTAAGGCCGTACTTGAAAAACACTTTCATGTTGAAGTTTTTATGGGAGCGGAATTTGCAGTAGACCATATTTCCGCAAACATAAAGTTAAATTCTGATATATTAGATTATTTCAGTGCAATCGGTCTTGCGTTAAGAGGTAGGTAAAATGCACAAGTTAAATCTTATGCCATCAGAAATGTTAACAAAAATGTCTAGAAAAACTCGCCGCCCAATTTTTGTTTTCGGAGCATGCATTTTTATTTTATTGTTCCTGTCTTCTACCGTTCTCATAAATAGATCTAACGATTTGCTCAAAGAGGAAATTAGAAGTGTTCATAAAGACATCCTGGAGATTAAAAAAACTGGAGAATTTGAACTTACGCCAGAGGATTTAAATAAAAGACAAAATGCATACAAAGATTTGTCTAAAACCAAAATATATTATGCCCGCAAAATAGATGAGCTTGTAAAAGTGGTACCTGATAGTGTTTCCATAATTTCCTTAAAAGCCGGTGAAGACAGATTGCTCAACTTCTATTGCCATGCTGTTGATAACGCATCTGTGGCAGAAGCTATGGAGAATTTCGCAAATGCCGAAGATGTTTCAGATATTCAATTAGGATTTGTTCGCCGCCAGGAAGCGAAAAGCGAATTTACGGCAAATTATGATTTTGAATTACTTGTAGAACTTGCTAAGGATTGATTTGCAATTGAAATTTAAATTTTTAAGTTTAAAGAAATATCTTAAAAGATCTGAAGACAACCTGGTAGTTTTGACAACCATTTGCCTTCTTGTATGTGCATTTTATTTTGTGCTATATCCGAAATTGATAAGGAATCGAGACTTAAAATCACAACTGGAAGAAGCTTTAAACACTAAAACAGAGTACATTAATATCTATGAAAACGATGCACACTTAGCTCAAAAAGCTGAAAAATGCATCCCTAAAAATAAGGAGATTCCTAAGTTTCTCAAGGACATCGAAAGATGGAGCAACGATAAGCAGGTAAAGATAGTTTCGATTTACCCAGACCAGACAAGAATAGAACACATAGGGAATTCCGAAATAAATGTTATTCCTATAGAAATTAGCGCCGAAGGCATTTACGAGGTTTTGCTGGAATTTTTAGATGAGATGGAGAACTATTCTAGATTCTTAAAGGTTGAAGAATTAAGCTTGGAGGCTATTGATAGTCTGCCGCTTGATTCATTTACATTATGCAAACTTACCGCAAGAATAAGCCTTTATTATCTTTGAATATAACTTAAAACCTATATTCAAACAAACTAAAATATGATATATTATTAAATGACAAAGTCACAGATATGATTCTTGTTATGCTGCAAAAGCTAATTTGCAAAATGTGCTATAGTCAAAAGTGGAGGTGCTTTACTTGATATCAACTAATGATTTAAGAACCGGTGTTACTGTAGAGATTGACGGAGAAGTGTATACAGTAGTAGATTTTCAACATGTAAAACCAGGAAAAGGCGCTGCTTTCGTCAGGACAAAAATCAAAAATGTTAAGACGGGACAAGTCTTTGAAAAAACTTTTAGAGCAGGCGAAAAACTTAACCGAGCTATAATAGAAAGAAAAAATATGCAGTATTTGTATTCCGAAGGCGATGTATATCACTTTATGGATACAAAAACCTTTGAGCAGGTTCCGCTTACAAAGGACCAATTAGGTGATGCGGTTAATTATTTAAAGGAAAATATGGAGGTTGTTGTAACTTTTTATGACGGAGCTCCTATAGGAGTTGAAATGCCAACTTTTGTTGAGCTTACGGTCACTCAGACAGAACCTGGGTTCAAAGGAGATACAGCAACAGGCGGTTCTAAGCCTGCAACCCTTGAAACTGGAGCAGTAGTCCAGGTGCCGCTTTTTATTGAGATCGGCGATGTTGTAAGGATAGATACGAGAACAGGAGAATACTTAAGTAGAGTATAAAAATGAATAGGAGGAATTAACATGCGTGATGTCAGCTTAAAAGTATCTTATTTAAAAGGACTGGTAGATGGTCTTGATATTGAGGATGCAAAAACAAAAAGAGCCATAACAGAAATAATAAATGTAATGAGCGATATAGCAGAAGCAGTTGATGATCTAGAAGTGATGATGGAAGATACTCAAGAATATATGGAGAGTATTGATGAAGATCTTGGCGAGTTAGAGTCAGAAGTATACGGTGATGATGAAGATTACGACGATTATGAGGATGACGAGGACTACGAATTCGATGATGAAGGGTTTATCGAAGTCGATTGTCCAAATTGCCACGAAGTAGTATATATAGATAAAGATTTTATAGAAGACAATAAAGCAGAATGCCCGAATTGCAACGCAGTAATAGATATAGAGCAGTAATTTGACCCTCTTTAGCAATTTATCTCCCATCTTTTATAAGTGGGAGATAAATTGCTAATAACCATGGCGATAGCCAAACCATAGCTAAAAATTATTATTGGGGTAGGGACTACCCTTAGAGCTTGGGTAAACTTGGCAGGCTACTGTTATTGACCAAGAAGCTCCCACTTCAACGAATGAATGAATAAGTGGTGAATAGTTCACAAGCAAAAGTTTATAAAAAGAGGGATACCCCTCTTTTTATGCTAATATGCATTACATGGGAGTTGTATTAAAATAACCAGCTTGTTATAATAACTTTGAAATGCAAAATCATTTTGAAAGGGGAGTTTGCGATGAGTGCAGATCAGAATTTTGACAGCGAAAAAGGTTCTATAAAAATTTCCGATGATGTAATTAGTGTTATAGCCGGCCTTGCTGCTACAGAAGTAGAAGGAGTAGCAGGTATGAGCGGCGGTGTTGTAGGAGATATTACTGAAATTTTAGGACGTAAGAATTTGTCAAAAGGTGTAAAAGTCGCGGTAAACGATAAAAATGTTACTGTTGATTTGTATATTATCGTGGATTATGGCGTAAGGATACCTGAGGTTGCATGGAATATTCAAGAAAATGTTAAAAAGGCTATTGAAAATATGACTGGATTGTCTGTGACAGATGTAAATATTCATGTGCAAGGTGTAAGCTTTGGTCTTCCTGCTGAAAAAGAAAATGACAGTAAATAATATATGCCCCCTGGCAACAATTCAGGGGGTTAACTTAAATTAGGGAGGTTTTATGCATGAATTTTTTTGATAGATTTTTACTTGCTATTTATTCCTTGGTTTTTTCTCTAGTTTCTATAGCCGTAATTATGTTTTCCTTAAAAACAATAAGATTCGAATATGCAATTGCGGGTTTAACTCTTTTATATGGACGAACCGAAGCGTTGGCAACAGGCATTGTTTTACTTCTAATTGGAATAAGATTTTTGTTTTACAGCCTAAAATCAAATAAAAAAGTTCGAGAAACGATAATAAAAAGTGATGAATTAGGAAAAATTGCTATTACGCTTGACGCAGTAGAAAGCTTAGTTCTTAAAGTTATTAAAGATAATGAGAATATAAAGGATTCAACTATAATTGTAAAAAGACAAGACAAGGGCGTATCAATAATATTGAAACTTGTTGTAAATTATGATGTTGTAATACCTGATATAGCTGCAGAACTTCAAAATACTATTAAAAACTATATAGAAACTACTGCGGGTGTTCCGGTAAGTGATATCCAGATAAATATAACTAATATTTCTAATCAGTCCAAACCGAAAGCTTCAAAATGAGAGGTGATAATATTGAACTTCTTGCAAGAATTATGGGCCGAGCATCGCAATGAGATAATCGGTTGCATAATCGGTGTTCTAATTGGTATAATGATACTTGCAGTCGGATTTTTGAAAACTTTATTTATTGTATTATGCGGTGCTATAGGATATTATGTTGGCAAATATCTAAGTGGCGACAAAGATATTAGGGAAAAAGTAAATAATATTTTTCATTCCGCAAAAAGATGAGGAGTGTACTTTTTTGAGTAGGAAAACCGCACGAGAACAAGCTTTTAAAATACTCTTTGCAATTGATGTAGGAGAGAATACAATTGAAGAAGCAATGGAAATTGCTATCCCTTCTTTAAATGATCAAGGACAGAAAAAATTTGTTCTTGATGAGGTCAATGGTGTTTTGAACAATTTGGAATCTATAGACGAGATTATAAATAAGTATTCCGGCGATTGGAAAGTTAATCGCATGGCTTCTTCGGACAGGAATATTCTAAGGATTGCGATATATGAAATTCTCTATAGAGATGACATACCTGCAAGTGTCTCAATAAATGAAGCTGTTGAAATAGCAAAAAAATACAGTGATGAAAAGTCTTATAAATTTATAAATGGCCTTTTAGGATCGGTAGTCAGAGAATATGAAAGCAAATAAACCGATTTTGCTTAACGGAGGTTTATCTTGAAACCCATTTTTACAGTAAGCGAAGTTACAACCATTATAAAAAGTCTTTTTGATTCTAATGAAATTTTGCGACAGGTCTATATCAGAGGAGAGATTTCAAACTTTAAGCATCATGTATCTGGTCATATGTATTTTACTTTAAAGGATGAAAAATCTCAAATACGATGTGTGATGTTTAGGGATGCTAATAGGCTCCTTCCTTTTACTCCTGAAAATGGAATGAGGGTAATAGTCTTAGGCTTTATAAGCGTTTTTGCAAAAAACGGAGAATATCAACTTTATGCAGAAGACTTACAGCCAGACGGAATCGGAGCATTGCATATTGCCTTTGAAAAGCTTAAAGCTAAATTAGACAAGGAAGGTCTTTTTGGCGCAGAGCGAAAAAGACCCATACCTTTTTTGCCAAAAAAAATAGGAATAGTTACATCACCTACCGGAGCTGCGATAAGAGACTTGCTTACGGTAATAAAAAGGCGATTCCCTAACGTAGATATCGTTATCGCCCCTACTTTAGTTCAGGGAACCGGAGCCGCTGATGAGATCTGTGCTGCTATAGACGAATTAAATAAATTAGGTAACATAGATGTGATAATTGTTGGAAGAGGCGGAGGATCCATAGAGGAATTATGGGCGTTCAATGAAGAAAAAGTAGCAAGGGCAATTGCAAGCTCTGGCATTCCGGTTATTTCAGCGGTAGGCCATGAAACCGATTATACCATAAGCGATTTTGTTGCAGATAAAAGGGCACCGACTCCATCGGCCGCGGGAGAAATGGCGGTGCCCTCAAAAGCTGTTCTTAAAAATGAAATAAGGCACCTGAATTTGAGATTGCTTAATGCAATGGCAAGGTATATAGGTACCGAAAGACAAAAACTTGAATATTTAAGCAAACTTCCTGTTTTTAAAAGGCCGCAAACCTATATTATTAATAACCGCCTTGCATTAGATGAAATTATAAAAAAACTTCTAAGAGAAATGGATATATATTTATCAGAAAAGAGAGCCCTGCTGAATACCTATACAGATAAGCTTGAGGTTTTAAGTCCTATTTCTATACTAAAGAGAGGTTACAGTATTTGCATGGATGCTGATTCTAAAAGGATAATAAAAAGCGCAAAAGATGCCAAAGAAGGAGACATGGTTGTAATATTGTTGTCAGAAGGCAGCCTTGTATGCAATGTAAAGGAATGCAAAGAGGGGAATGAGAATACTTGAATACTGAGTACAAATACGAAGATGCGATAGCAAGATTAGAGTATATTGCAGGACAACTAGAGAAAGGTGATCTTACCTTAGAAGAAGCGCTTTCATTTTTTGAGGAAGGTATAAAGCTTATCAAAATATGCTCAAAAATTTTAGATGAGGCTGAGGGGAAAGTACAAGTTTTAACAAAAGACCTAAATGGCGATTTTGTGATAAAGGATTTTGACGGAGGCTTAGAAGCAGGTGAATGATTTTGAAAAAGAAATGAAGCATATGTCTCAGATTATCGACAATGAGCTTATAAACTATCTGCCTCAAAAGGATACGCTGCCTTTAAAGTTATACAATGCAATGACCTACAGCGTTTTATCGGGAGGAAAAAGACTAAGACCGATTCTGGTAATGAAGTCTGCAGAATTTTTTGGGCTTTCTTATGAAAAAGTTATTCCAACTGCATGTGGCATTGAAATGATACACTCATATTCACTAATACATGACGATCTTCCTGCCATGGACAATGATGATTTAAGGCGCGGAAAACCGACATGTCACAAAAAATTTGGAGAGGCTATAGCGCTTTTAGCAGGAGATGCGCTGCTTACGCATGCTTTTTGCGCAATAGCTTCAAATTATGGTATAGATGGAATTTTACCTGAGGCAGTGATTGATATAGTGCGTGAAATATCGATTGCAGCCGGAGGATGTGGAATGGTGGGCGGGCAGACTGCCGACATCGATACAGTAGGGAAGGATATTGACATAGATACACTTTTTTATATAAGCACCCACAAAACAGGAGCATTAATTAGTGTTGCAACATGGGCGGGAGCCAGGCTTGCCGGTGCTTCTCCAAGAGATCTCTCTTTATTCAAAGATCTGGGAGATAAAATAGGATTAGTCTTTCAGATTGTAGATGATATCTTAGATGTTAAAGGCGATGAATCTATTTTAGGAAAACCGATAGGAAGTGATTTAAGGAATCATAAAAATACCTTTGTCAGCATATTAGGTCTTGAAGAATCTTTGAGACTGGTAAATAAACTTTCGAATGAAGCTAAAGATCTAATATCAGATTATCCTAATAATGAGTTTTTTATGAATTTAATTGAATTTATAGCAAACCGAGACCACTAAGGCCTGAACTCCAATTATTGAATTTTAGCGTTTTTTGTGTTATAATAAATGTCAAAGCAGGAGCAGGCGGTGCAGTATTCTAGTCAAAACCACTCCTCTGAAGGCGGGGCTAAAAATCCGTCGAGGGCACATCGATGAAGTTCTTGGTGCTGGCCGCTGACGCCCAGTCGGGGGCTGGTGCTGGGAGTAAGGAGGATGGGGCGATCTACAATGGCATGTAGGCGTTGACCCTACCTCCGCGGAGACCTAAGTGCGTGGCTCCAAGAAAATACTGAAAGTTACGGCTTAGGGTGTGAACCTGCATCCGATGAATGTTGGGTGCAGCGTAGCCTGCCTTGAGTGGGATGGGCGGAAAAAGGATGTTACTTGATATGTGGTTTGGCCAAACCGCATATCAAATCTTTACCTTTGAAATCCATCCTGCAAAAGAGGCTAGGAGGAGTCAGGTTTTGGTGAGGAAAACTCCTAGACTGTTCCGCAAGGAGATAGACAGGGGATTACAGTGTGGACTAAGTGGCAATCTAGCCCTGTTTTTGGCAACAAAGCAGCGGTGGACTTAAAGGGGAACCGTCTTTTCGGCAACGATTAGATGTCTGCCGGGGAAATCCTGCTAGACCTAAGCCACAAAATTTACCCTGCCTATTACCGCCTGCTCACGTATAAAAATGGAGGTAATTTATTGAACCTCGATTCAGAAGACAAGAAATCTAAGAAGAATAATGAGAGTTCAAAAACCAGATGGGTATACAGAGCTTGTATGATGGCTTTTGGACTCTCTGTTTTTTTTAGTTTTATCTCGGAAATGTTATTAGATAAAGTGAATATAATTGTTTCGCTGATTATTTTGCTTATTATAATTGCTATTGGCATCATTTTTGATATAATTGGGATAGCTGTTGCTTCAGCAAACGAAGCACCTTTTCATGCTATGGCTGCAGATAAGACTCCCGGCGGCAAAGAAGCGGTGAGACTCGTGAAAAATGCTGATATCGTGTCAAATTTTTGCAATGATATCGTAGGAGATATTTGTGGGATTATAAGTGGTGCCGCAGGTGCCGCGATAGTAGTGAAAATAGCGGTCCAAGGAGGCAGCAATAAGGAAATTATAATCAAAATGATACTTACCGGTTTAATTTCCATGCTGACGGTAGGCGGTAAGGCTGCCGGCAAAAGTATTGCTATAAATAATTCAAAAACAGTTGTGCAAAATGTAGCACTGTTTTTATATATTCTAAACAACAAGCTACATATTGATATTTTGCCTAAGAGCAACGGAGCTAAGCGAAAAAAGCAGGAGAGAAATTGATCATAATGGACCAGAAAAAAGAAAGGCTTGATATTTTATTAGTCAAAAATGGTATATTTGAAAGCAGGGAGAAAGCAAAAGCAGAAATAATGTGCGGCAATGTGCTTGTAAACAACAATGTAGTTGATAAACCCGGGACATTAGTTAGCGTAGAAAGCAATATTACGCTAAAACAAAAAATGTGTCCTTATGTAAGCAGAGGCGGACTGAAGCTGGAAAAAGCATTAGAAGTTTTTGCAGTAAACGTAAGAGACAAGGTTGTTTTAGACGCCGGTGCTTCTACCGGAGGTTTTACTGATTGCATGTTAAAAAGAGGCGCAAAAAGGATTTATGCCGTAGACGTAGGATATGGTCAGCTTGCTTACAGTCTCAGAGAAGATAATAGGGTAATTGTTATGGAAAGAAAGAATGTAAGACATTTCACCCTTACAGATGTCGGAGAGCAGGTAGATTTAATTACAGCAGATCTTTCCTTTATTTCCTTATCAAAGGTATTTAATGTTTTTTATGAACTTTTAAAGCCAGAAGGTGATCTGATAACTTTGATAAAACCTCAATTTGAGGTAAAGCGTGAAGAAGTAGGCAAACATGGTGTGGTAAAAGACGCCAAACTTCACGTAAGAGCTATCTCTGATGTAATTTCAAGTGCTAATCAGTGCGGATTATACGTAATTAATTTAACCTATTCTCCGATAAAAGGCCCAAAAGGCAATATAGAGTATCTTGCTCATTTTAGGAAAGACAGGACGGATAATTCTATTATTGATATTGAAGCTATAGTCAATAAATCTCACAATGAACTGTCATAGGATAAAAAAATGGATTATATTTTTTTGTTAATGGCAGGTACTATATTCGGCGCAATTATAACCGTTAATATTTTAAGATTTTTAAAGAACCGCAGCTTGCGGAAAAAGATGGAAAAAGCGCGAAAAAGCGAATTTAAAGCTATTGAATTTGTTGAGAGCAAAGGTTTTGAAATAGTTGATTTACAAAGTGAAAGAGAATATATACTTTCTGTCGATGGCAAGCCTCATAAAATTACAGTAAGAGCAGATATGATAATAAAAAAAAGTAATAAGATATATATTGCCGAAGTAAAATCCGGTAAAAAAGTTACATCACCTAAACACAGCGGAACAAGGAGACAGCTGCTAGAGTATTTTATGGTATATAGACCGCATGGGTTAATTTTAATTGATATGGAAAGAAAAAAGATTCGTACAGTGGAATATTCTATATTGCAAGTAAAAAACAGCGGTCTCTCTTATATAAAGCGCTTAATATTTTACTTTATTTTGCTTCTTGCAGGTTTTATTATTGGTTTCTTGGCTAGGGGATGATACAATTGACAACACTTGGTTTATATCCTAATGTAAATAAAAAAAATTTAACTAAATTGGTAAGTGGATTGATAAATTGGCTTGAGAGTAGAGGCTATTCAGTAGTACTACCCAAGGATATTGCTGATGTTCTGAGCATATCAGAACATTCCATAGAAACTGAAGACTTTTTTCAAAGAATCGATATTGCCGTAACCTTAGGAGGGGATGGTACCCTCTTAAATGTTGCAAGGCATGTGGCACCATATAAAATACCAATACTGGGAATAAACTTAGGCCATGTGGGCTTTCTAACAGAAATAGAGCTTGCAGATTTATATACTGATCTTGAACGATTCAGCAAAAACTCTTACACTATAGATTATCGGATGATGCTAGAGACACAGGTTGTGCGAGACGGAGAAGTGCTGGAAAAATTTCTAGCTTTAAATGATGCGGTAGTGACAAAAGGTCCTTTTGCAAGATTGATTCGCCTTAAAACATATGCAAATGAGGAATACATAGATACATATCCGGCAGATGGCCTGATTATTGCAACCCCTACGGGCTCTACTGCGTATTCTCTTTCGGCCGGCGGGCCGATAATCCACCCAAATATGAATCTGCTGTTGCTTACACCGATTTGTCCCCATACACTTCGCAGCCGTTCAATCGTAGTATCAGAGAATGATGTTATAAAAGTAAAGCTTCTGGCGGATCATCCGGAAATTATGCTCACCGTCGATGGCCAGCAAGGATACAAGCTGCTTCCTGGTGATCAAATTATAATAAAAAAGTCGAATTTTTTAACTCGCTTAATCCGTTTGAAGGAAAGAAGTTTTTATGATGTCCTCAGAAAAAAGTTGAGCGAGTAATTACATAAATACCATAAAACATCCACGGAGGTGCATTAATGAAACAAAAAAGGCACTTCAAAATTCGTGAAATTATAAAAGAAAAACCAATAGAAACTCAAGAAGAACTAGCAGCTGAATTGAGAAAAGCAGGCTTTGACGTCACCCAGGCAACAGTATCTAGGGATATTAAAGAACTAAAACTTATAAAAGTTTTAAAAGATAACGGACGTTACTGCTACGCGGAAGCACCTGAAAATATGTCAGTTTCATCGGACAGGTTGCTTAAAATTTTTAAAGAATCCATAACAAATTTTGCTTCGGCAGGCAACCTTATAGTAATAAAAACTTCTTCAGGGACTGCTCCGGCTGTGGGAGAAGCTATTGACGGTCTTAATTGGCCTGAAATACTGGGAACCATAGCTGGAGACAACACCATTTTAGTTATAGCAAAATCTAAAAAGGCTGTTGATGACATTTTAAATAAATTCGAAGAGATTATGAAATAGGAGGCATGACATGCTCCTTAACCTCTCTATTCGAGACTATGCGTTAATTGATAATTTGTCTATTTCTTTTGGTCCCGGATTAAATATTTTAACTGGAGAAACAGGTGCGGGGAAATCTATAATTATAGATGCGGTAAATCTTATCATTGGAGAGAGAGCTTCTACGGATTTTATCCGAACCGGAAGTGAAAGCGCAAGTGTAGAAGCAGTTTTTGATTACAAAAACCCTGCCATTGAAGATATTTTAACAGAATATGGCATAGACGCGGAAGACGATACTCTGATAATCAGCAGAGAGGTAAACAAAGAAGGGCGCAGTTTCGCTCGCGTAAATGGCAGGCTTGTTCCTGTTGGCGTGTTAAAAAAAATAGGAAAACTATTAATTGATATTCATGGACAGCACGAACATCAAGCACTACTGGATAGTAAAAACCATCTTAATATTTTAGATTCTCTCGGCTCGAAAATTATATCAGACTCCAAGGAAAAAGTAAGCGAACTTTATAAAAAGTATCGACAAATAAACAGCAGAATCAGCACACTTGAAAAAAAATATCTGGATTTTTCAAAGCAACAAGAAATACTTAAGTTCGAGATTGACGAGCTAGATAAGGCTCAACTATTACCTGATGAAGATATATTACTAGAAGAAGAAAAAAAAGTCATCGAAAATGCTGAAAAAATATTTAGTGCTTTAGAATTTGCTTACACAACTTTGTATCAAAACTATGAAATACCTTCCATAAACGACAATTTGAGCAAAGTTATCGATTCTCTTGAGGATATCAAGGGGTTCTATAAACCGATTGAAAATATTTTAGAATCGTTGAAAAATATTTTATATGAGTTAGAAGATATCTCGTTTACAATAAGAGAACTCAAGGATTCAGTAGATTTCGACGCTGAAAAACTCAATACAATCAATGAAAGATTAGAATTGATAAACAGGCTTAAGTTAAAATATGGGAAAACAATACCGGAGCTGTTAGATTATAAAGCTAATGCTATTGCGGAATTAGATAACGTTATAAATACAGAGGATGAAATCAAAGAACTGAAGATTGAATATGAACAGATAAAAAAATCCTTAGCTGAAAACGCCCTGGAGCTTAGCGAAAAGCGAAAAGTAGTGGCAGAAAAACTAGAGCAAGACATTTTAAAGGAATTAAGCGATTTAGGGATGAAAAATGTCAATTTTAAAGTCCATATGGGGTTAACCGAGGATCCAAAGGGCATAGAAATTGATGACAAAAAGATTTCTGTGTCAGAAGATGGAATTGATAATGTAGAATTTCTAATCTCCACAAATTACGGAGAGCCGTTAAAGCCACTTGCCAAGATTATTTCAGGGGGAGAATCTTCTCGTATTATGTTAGCTTTAAAGAGCATAATAGCAGAAGTTGACAATATTTCCTGCATGATTTTTGATGAAATTGATGCGGGAATTGGTGGTAGAACCGCCCAGGCTGTGGGAGAAAAACTTTCTAAGATAAGCAGAACTCATCAAATTCTCTGCGTAACTCACTCACCACAGATTGCAAGTTTAGGTGATACTCATTTTCTAATTAAAAAGGAAAGCACAGGAGATACTACGGTTACCAAGGTTTATAAGATAGATGGAGATAAGCGTGTAGATGAACTGGCTCGAATGCTTGGCGGCGCTAAAATTACAGACAATACTATTGCTCATGCTAAGGAAATGCTAGCCATGGCTAAAAAGATAAAAGGAAATTAATAAATAGGAGAACAAAAATGGATTTTTATGAAACTACTTTAAACTCAAAAAATATTTTTTCCGGTCGCTTTATAAAGCTTCGCGTAGATGAGGTTATGCTTCCGAATGGGAGAAAATCTACAAGAGAGATAGTAGAACATCCCGGTGCTGTTGCGATAGTTGCAATAGATAACAACAATAATGTACTAATGGTAAGACAGTATAGAAAGGCTATCGAAAAAGTTTTACTAGAAATACCTGCCGGAAAGCTAGAAGAAGGGGAGTCAAAAGAAGAATGTGCAGTAAGAGAGCTTATGGAGGAAACTGGCTATTTTCCAAAGGCCATTAAATACGTTATAAGTTTTTATACCTCTCCCGGTTTTTCTAATGAGATAATTCATCTGTTTTTGGCTACTGACTTGGAAAAGAAAAGTTTAGAAGCCGATTTTGATGAGTATCTTCAAGCAGAAGCCATACCTTTAGAAGAGGCTGTTGAAAAAATATCTAACGGCCAGATTACCGACGGAAAAACAATTACCGGATTACTCCTTGCAAGATCTATCATTGGTGATAATTAAAATGGAATACTTTGCAGATTTACATGTCCACATTGGACGAGCAAAAAATAAACCAATTAAGATTACAGCTTCTCGCAGTTTAACTTTACAAAATATTTACGATTATTGTATTAACAATAAAGGCATCGATATTGTAGGGGTAGTAGATTGTGCTTCCCCATATGTTCTCGATGAAATAGCTGAGCAGGTAGAGTGTGGTCTGCTGACTATTTTGCCTGGCGGAGGTTTAAGATATAAAAACAAGCTTACAGTTATTTTGGGAGCAGAAATTGAAACTACTGAAAAACAAGGTGCGGCGCACAGCATTGCTTTTTTCCCATATTATGAACAAATCAAAGAATTTTCAAAGGTTCTTTCCAAATACATTACAAATATAACTTTAAGTTGCCAAAAAGCGAAACTTTCAGCAGATAATCTAGCTGAAATTGTATACGAACTTGGCGGCAAGCTAATCCCAGCTCACGCTTTTACGCCATTTAAAAGTTTTTATGGTAGCTGTTATGACAGGCTTTCTCTAGCTTTTGAAAAACATTTCAATAGCATTGCAGCAGTAGAATTGGGGCTGAGTGCGGACACAGATTTTGCCGATACTATAGATGAACTATCAGAAAAAACCTTTATAACAAATTCAGATGCCCATTCTTTAGAAAAAATAGCACGAGAATACAACAAGCTTAACTTACAATTTCCCGATTTTGAAAACATTTTTTCTGCAATTAATCGATTAAATGATAATGCTATAATAGCAAATTACGGCCTGAATCCAAAACTGGGCAAGTATCACCGCACTTTTTGCAAAAAATGCAACTATATTGCATCAGAAGAACCACCTATAATAATATGTCCGAAATGCGGCAGCAAAGAAGTAACGCTGGGCGTTTTGGATAGAATAAATATGATATCTGATTTTAAAAATGCAATACATCCTGCTCATAGACCACCTTACTATTATCAGATTCCGCTAGAGTTTATTCCCGGAATAGGGGTAAAAACCATAAAAGAACTGGTTGCAAAGTTCGGGACAGAAATAAACGTATTACAAAATGCAAGTTTTAATCAATTAGCTCAAGTTATTGGGGAAGTCAGAGCAAACAGTATAATAGCTGCGCGAAACCAAAACCTTATTCTAAGAGCGGGTGGTGGTGGCTTGTATGGTAAAGTTGAGGCGACAATATGGAAAACCTTTTAAACGATTTTCTCGAGTATTTATCAGTTGAGAGAGGCCTTGCTAAAAATACAATATCTGCATATAATCAAGACCTGAAAGGCTACATAAGCTATTTAAGAAAAGCGAATATTGAAAGCATTCAAGAGACACAACAATCAAATATCGTATCATATTTACTTTTAATGCAAAAAGATGGCAAGGCCGGTAGCACTATATCTAGAACCTGTGCTGCTATAAAATCATTTTACAAGTTTTTGTTTAGAGAGCACATTATTAGCAGTAACCCTGCTGATAATTTAAATACTCCGAAACTCGAGCACAGACTGCCTAAAGTGTTAAGTGCGGAAGAAATTAAGACATTATTTTGCCAGCCTGATATGTCAAATCCGTTAGGCATAAGGGATAGAAGTATGCTCGAACTTTTGTACGCGACAGGCATGAGAATCTCAGAACTACTTTCGCTGTCGACAGATAGTATAAATTTAGAAACCGGTTTTTTACGCTGCATAGGAAAAGGATCTAAAGAACGAATAGTGCCAATAAATTCCTCTGCTATAAAATATTTAAAACTTTATCTTAATGATGCAAGAGAAAAAATATTAAATGGCAGGGAAAGCAAAGTATTATACTTAAACCGTTTAGGTAAACCCATGACTCGTCAGGGTTTTTGGAAAATATTAAAAAAATATTCTAAAAAGGCCGGCATAACAAAAAAGATAACTCCTCATTTATTTAGGCATTCTTTTGCTACTCATTTACTTGAAAATGGAGCTGACCTGCGTTCTGTCCAAGAAATGCTGGGTCATGCTGATATATCTACGACACAAGTATATACTCACATAACACGAAATAAAATTAAAGAAGTATATGACAAAACTCATCCGAGGGCGTAGTATAAGCTATTACTTTGAAGCTGATTAAAATTAAACCAAAAATTGCATTTAGCTTTTTGCGATTCGATTTAAAAAAGTCCTTGACACTTATACTTACTTATGGTATAGTTATAAAAAATTAAATATGTACCTCATCTCAGAAAGAGTTGAGGTAGAGGTGCGATAGGTCAAGAGTAAATTTGTGGAGACTTGGGAAAGTCAATTAAACAAATCGAAAGGGACCATCGCCGAAGTGTGGTTTCCCCAAAGCCACGCTGGGCTTATGCCGAATAGGTATAAGACTGTCACCAAAGTTTTAATTTAACTAAGATTTTGGTGAAGCGCTACTTCAGGAAGAGAGAGGTATTTGCCTAAAAAACTAAAACAGTCGGCAAATATCCCGGCTGTTTTTTGTATTAAAAAGGAGGAAATCCTATGTATCATGGACCGTGCAAGATTAATGAACTTGGTCATTTGGAAATAGGTGGGTGCGATGCTGTAGAACTTGCAAAAGAATTTGGAACACCCTTATATGTTATGGACGAAGAATGTATACGTGAAAATTGCCGTTTATATAAGGAAAATTTAAATAGTTTATATAAAAACAGTGATGTGATATATGCCGGAAAAGCTTTTCTTACTGTTGAAATGTGTAAATTAATAGAAGAAGAAGGATTAAGCTTAGATGTGGTATCCGGTGGCGAACTTTACATGGCACTTCAAGCCGATTTTCCTGCAAAAAGAATATACTTCCATGGGAATAATAAATCCTATGATGAACTCGAGATGGCAGTAAGGCATGGGGTAGGACATATAATAGTAGATAATTTCTATGAGTTGGAGCTGCTAAGAGATATTACCAGTAAACTTTCAGGCAGAAAAGTAAAAATACTTCTTCGCCTCACGCCCGGAATCGAGGCACATACTCATGATTATATAAAGACAGGTCAAATTGATTCCAAATTTGGCTTTGGTTTAGAAAATGGACATGCTTTTATGGCCATAGAAAATGCACTAAGCATTAAAAATGTAAAATTGATGGGATTCCACTGCCATATAGGCTCACAAATATTTGAAAAAGAGCCCTTTAGAGAAGCAGCTGATATAATGGTGCATTTTGCAAAGATGGTTGAAGAAAAATATGGATTTAAGACCCAAGAAATAGATTTTGGCGGTGGATTCGGTGTAAGATACACAGAAGAAGATAAGCCTTTAGAAGTAAGAGACTATCTTGAAACTCTTGTTGAATCGGTTATAGAATCCTGTGAAAAATATAATCTATCCGCACCTAAGATATTAATAGAACCGGGAAGAGCGATAGTTGGAGAAGCCGGCGTCACTTTATATACTATAGGCGCCATAAAGAATATCCCAGGAATTAGAAAATATGTCAGTGTAGATGGCGGAATGAGTGATAATATACGACCTGCCCTTTATAATGCAAAGTACTCAGCTGCTATTGCAAATAAAGCAAAATGGCCGGCCGAGGAAACTGTTTCTATTGCCGGAAAATGTTGCGAATCTGGCGACATGTTAATTTGGGACATAGATTTGCCTAAAATTGCTCCCGGCGATATATTAGCTGTCTTTACAACAGGTGCATATCACTATTCTATGGCAAGCAATTATAATATGCTGCCAAGACCTGCTGTAATTTTTGTAAGGAACAAAACAGCGCGGCTGGTTGTGCGCAGACAAACATATGAGGATTTACTAAGTTATGATATTTCGCTGCCTAGCGCAGCTAAAGCGTTTTCTGCAAGTGTTTAGATAAATTATCGATTCTTAAAAAGTGTGCTCATGCACACTTTTTTCGTTTACCTGTTTTTCTTGCTTTTATCTTTATATTTTTTTATAATTAGGTTTAAGGCTCGCAACTTATATTTTAAATATATCGTAGGCTACTACAATATATTTTATCTTAATTGCAGTAGCAGTATATTGTTTGATATAATGTGTCTAAAGCAATAAAATATAATAAGAAAGGCGATAATTGATTGTTATGACAAATTTTTTAGGACCCGAGATGCTACTTAGAATTCCAGCTTTATTGCTTGCAATAACTTTTCATGAATATGCCCATGCAAGAGTCTCGTACTCTTTAGGTGATCCGACGCCTAAATGGCAGGGAAGACTATCACTAAACCCGCTGGCTCACTTAGATCCGATAGGCCTCTTAATGTTATGGCTTTTTAAATTTGGGTGGGCTAAGCCTGTTGAGATAAATCCTAATTATTATAAGGAACCTAAAAAAGGCATGATGTTAGTTTCTGTAGCAGGTCCAATTGCAAATCTCTTATTGGCGTTTGCCAGTATGGTGATACTAAAATTGGATATCCTTCATAATGGCATTCTGGAAAATTTCATTTATATCTTGTTTATTTATAATCTTACGCTTGCTGTTTTTAATATAATTCCAATCCCACCCTTGGACGGTTCAAAGATACTTATGGGAGTATTGCCGGCGAAATACGCATATGAGTTTTCACAAATAGAAAGTTATGGCCCCTTTATCTTAATCATCCTAATATATCTTAACTTGTTAGACGTAATTTTAAATCCTTTAATGATATTTGTAAGCAATGGTCTGTCTATTTTATCAGACCTAATACTATTGCGGTTTTAGTAGTTAAATTCCAAATCAGGAGGCATATTTTATGGATAAAAATGTAGTGATGAGTGGGATGAGACCTACCGGGCGCTTACACATAGGAAATATGATGGGTGCCCTTACTAATTGGGTAAAATTGCAGAATGAATATGATTGCTTTTTTGTTGTCGTAGATTGGCATGCGCTTACTACTGAGTATAAAAATACACAGGATATAAAGGAAAACATCCGGCAGATGGTAATCGACTGGATAAGCGTCGGCCTTGACCCTGAAAAATGTAATATTTTTGTTCAATCCCAAGTAAAACAACATGCTGAACTACACCTTTTGCTCTCTATGATAACACCGCTGTCTTGGCTGGAAAGATGTCCGACCTATAAAGAGCAGTTAAAGCAACTGGAAACCCGAGAAATAAATACTTATGGGTTCTTAGGATATCCTGTGCTTATGGCAACAGACATTTTAATTTACAAAGCAAATAAGGTGCCCGTTGGAAAGGACCAGGAAGCACATGTTGAATTATGCCGGGAAATTGCACGAAGGTTCAATTACCTTTATGAGCCGGTGTTTCCTGAACCCGAGGCGCTTTATACTGAATTTATGGTGCTTCCCGGTATAGACGGTAGAAAAATGAGTAAGAGTTATGACAATTATATAGAAATCTCTGCAAGTCCTGATGTAATAAGAGAAAAGGTCAAAATGATGATTACTGACCCTGCAAGGATTCGCAAAAATGACCCGGGTCATCCGGATGTCTGCAATGTATTTGCATTTCATACAGTATTTAATGAACCTGCAAAAGTACAAGAGCTGAAGGAAGCTTGCCAAAAGGGGCAAATCGGATGCGTAGAATGCAAGAAGAACTTGGCCGACTTAATGGTTGCCAGGATGGAGCCGATCCATCAAAAGAGAAAAATGTTGGAGCAGAACCCTAAAATAATTGATGAAATTTTAAATACAGGGGCAAAAAATGCACGAGTAGTAGCTGAAAAAACCTTGGAAGAAGTCAGAGATGCTATGAAAATGCTATAAAATTTAATAGGTGGAGACTATGGCTTTAAATGTTAAAACAGAAGTTTTTGAAGGGCCATTTGATGTTCTTTTTCATTTGATAGAAAAAAATAGAATAGATATTTACGATATACCTATAGCAGATTTAACTGAGCAATATTTAGAGTTTATAAAGGATATGGATAGGGACAAGCTTGATTCGGCCAGCGAATTTTTGGTAATGGCAGCAACGCTTCTCAGTATTAAATCAAAAATGATTCTACCATTACAGACTCAAAATAAAGGCATCGATGCGATAAGTGCCGATGAGGCGGCCGAATCAGCTGACCCAAGGGAAGATTTAGTCAACAGGCTAGTTGAATACAAACAGTTTAAGGAGATATCGGCTGCCTTAAAATCTGCAGAAAAAGAACAAAGGCTTGTAATGAAAAAATCTCCGGAAGATTTATCGCCTATCTTTAAGGATAATTTTTCAATGCCTGATATTAGTTTAAATGAATTAAAATCAAAATTCCTTTTAGTTGCTCAAAAAAACAAACGCGGCGAGGAAAAGATTACAAGAATATCAAAAGACCCACTGCCTGTTTCGCGCAAAATATCAGAAATCTACAGAATTCTAAAACGTGTAAAATCTAGAATATATTTTGATGCCTCATTTTACAAAAATGCAGCAAAGACTGAAATCGTAGTAACGTTCTTGGCTATTTTAGAGTTAGTAAGAATGAACCGTATTTTAGCTATTCAAAATAGGCAATTCGACAAAGTTGTTGTAAGATACAGGGAGGATAAAACTAATGAATATCGATGAAGCCATGGGCATAATCGAAGGTATCTTATTTGCTTCAGGAGATCCTGTGAGCATGAAAGACATAGTCAAAGCGACAGATCTGACTGAAGAGGATATAATGAAATGCGTCAATCGCTTAGAGCAAATTTATAGCAAATCCTCTCATGGCATTACAATTTCTAAGGTTGGCGAAAACTTAAGACTTACAACAAAGCCAGAGATATTTCCATATTTAGAGGCTGTATTTGCGCCAAAAGCAAAGGCTCAGCTTTCTGAAGCAGCACTGGAGACTCTGGCTATTATAATGTTTAAGCAGCCTATAACACGAGCTGAAATAGAAGCTATAAGAGGTGTAAATACAGAAAAGGCTCTTGTAACCTTACAGGAGCGGAACCTTATATTTGAAAAAGATAGACTAAATGTTCCGGGAAGACCTATACTCTACGCAACAACTGATTATTGCATGGAGTACTTTGGCTTGGAAAGTATAGATGATGTAAAAAAAGCAGTTGAAAATACTTTGCAAAAAAAAAGAATAAAAAATTTAATTTAAAAGAAGGATTTTCCGAAATAATGTCGAATCTATATAATATAGAATAGCTCATCAATGATGAGGAGGTTAAAATTAAAAAATGGGAGATCCTTATAAGGATAAAATGTTTAAGTCAAATCCATATGCCAAGAAAAAACCCTTAAAGGGAAATCTTGTTGTGGTGCTAGACGGAAAATATGAAAACCGCGGCCTAAATCTTATTCAACAGCCATCAAGATGTCTTGCCGCAAATGACGTGCATGAAATGATTTTAACAGATGAAGACAAGAAACCCGGAGAAGTAGTAAATAAAATTGCATACATAGGTTTTTTTGCCGTTAAGGAAAGTGCAGTCATTGTTGCAGGTGACGAAGTTAAAATTAACGGAGAGATCATCGGGAAGATTGCAGGATTTGATGAGACGCACATGCCTAACCATTACAATATCGTAATATATGGCAAGGATCGCATTTCCGGAAATGAAAGAAATCTTAACCTTGATGATGAAGTTATCATTGGTTAGTTTTTAACAACATTGTTTTAATCTTTGAAAGGAGGTGTATTGAATGTCTTTTGAAAAAAAATTGCAGGAAATGGGAATTACCTTACCTGAGCCACCGAAACCCGTAGCAGCATATGTTCCCGGCGTTAAAGTCGACAAATATATTTATACTGCCGGCCAGATACCTTTTGTAGGCGGCGAACTGAAGTACAAGGGCAAAGCTGGTAAAGAGGTATCGGTTGAAGAAGCTTATGAAGCGGCAAAGATATGTGCATTAAACTGCCTAAGTATTGTTAAGTCTTTGGCAGGCAGCCTTGATAATGTGGAAAAAGTAGTTAAAGTAGTTGGGTTTGTAAATAGTGCAGATGGATTCAACCAGCAGCCAAAAGTTATAAACGGTGCTTCTGAATTGATAGGCGAGATTTTCGGAGAAGCAGGAGCTCATGCTCGTTCAGCTGTTGGCGTAAATCAGCTCCCTATGGATGCTACTTGCGAAGTTGAGCTTATAGTAAAGTTAAAATAATTTTTAGGAGGATTTAGAATGGCTAAATTTACAAAGAAATTTGAGATGTATAAATCTTTACAGGCAAATATCCAAAATATTTACGCCGATGCTAGAAAAGCAGCTGACGAAATAGGCATTCCTGCAGAACTAAGAGGAAAGTTTGGGCTTACAGGTGCTGTTTCAGGATGCCCCAGTCCTTTGACAAAAAAAGTAAGAGAAGCAATGGACAAAGGTGCAACCGAAGTTATTCCTTTGGCTACATTGGTAGATCAAATAAGAGGCTTAGTTAAAGATGTATATGGTGATGATTATGACGCAGCGCCTATAAATACTTGTGAAGCCGGACTGTGGGTTACATTTGACGCATTATTTACTACTCCTATGCAAGGCCGCGGCGATGGTTATCAAGCCCGCTACATCATTCCTTATGAGAAACATTTACACCACCATGGTGGATACGGAAGACCTTTCCCCGGCAGATTTAAAGATATTTTAGCAGACAGAGGCGCAACCGCCGGTGAACTAGGCTTTTACGGAAAAAGACAAAATAATCTAAGTGTATACATCGCACCTTTGGTAGGTGCAGATTACTCAGTGCATGGCATTAAGTATCATCCCGCAATTCAGCTTACAAAGGTTGATCCTGAAGCTTCCGCTAAGAAGATTAAGACGATAGCTGAAAGACAGGCTTCAATGCTTACAGGTATCACATCTCTTGCATATGATACTCCGGGCTATGGATATGGCGTAAAAGATAGCGACGGTGTGCCTGTGCTCCAGAAGCGTTTGGCAGAGATAGCCAAAGATTTTGATGTGCCATATGTAGTCGATAATGCATGGGGAGTTCCGTTTATTGGTCATGATATCAGAAAGAGCGGCGCTGATGTAATTATCTACAGTATGGATAAGGCAAGCGAATCACCAACAGGCGGCCTTATCATAGGTAAGGAAGAGTTTATGGTACCTATTCGCAGAGCTCTTGGTATGCACGGTGACAGATATGGAACCACAGCATCATATGGCAAAGCAGCATATGTTACAAATGATCCTGGCAAAGAAGCAATGTTGGGCATGATAGCTGCACTAAAAGAAATAATAGATAATCCGGACGAGCTAAAGAAACCGGTAGACGATATGTACAAGATAGTTAAAGAAGAATTTGACCAGATACATCCTAAGATTCGTAAAGGCTTAATAATATCAAAATCCTACAATTCAAGAGCAATTGAAGTCAACTACGAAAATACTTGGAATGACGGCGAGCTTGGACTGCCGATATTCTCAATAGAAGATATGTATGCCGGCACTCAACTGCTGCAGACAGGTCTTTCTCAGATGGGCGTAATTCCTACAGTTGCATATGATGCCAATATAATGATTTCTCCCGGCCTTGGAACAACCGATGAGAAGGGTCAAATTATTGAGAGCAACTTCAGATATGCTGTAAAAGCCCAGGTTAAGCTCATGGAGATCGTTGCAAAATACAGCGGTTTCATCGACTAATTTAAAAAGAAGTAAAACTTTAAAGGTAATGCTAAATTTTTAGCATTACCTTTAAAGGCTAAATAATTTTTTATAAATAAGGGAGGTTTGTAAGTATGCCAAAAGTAGTTGTTATTGGTGGTGGCTGGTCTGGTTCAGGTGCTGCTTTGGCAGCAAAAAAAGCAGGTGCTGATGTAGTGCTTCTTGAAAGAGCTGATATGCTCTTAGGCACTGGCCTTGTGGGCGGAATCATGAGAAATAATGGAAGATATACAGCAGCTGAAGAAATGATAGCAATGGGCGGCGGCGAACTGTTCCAGTTGATGGACAAGGTTTCTCGACATAGAAATATTGAGTTTCCGGGACACAAGCATGCATCTTTATATGATGTGGCATTAGCCGAACCTGCGGTAAAGAAAGCGCTAATAGATGCCGGTATTGAAGTTCATACCGAAAGCAGGGTAACTGATGTAGAAGCTGACGGCAACAAAATTTTAGCTGTTGTAACTGATGATGGAAGAAAATATGAAGGCGATGTTTTTGTTGAGTGTACAGGTACTGCCGGTCCTCAAGTAAACTGCACAAAATACGGCAATGGCTGTGCCATGTGCATATACAGGTGCCATAGCTACGGAGGAAGAGTCAGTGTTGCAGCTAAAATGGGCGTAAAGGAAATGATGGCAAAGAAGGCCGACGGCACATATGGTGCAATGAGCGGATCGTGTAAACTCTTAAAAGAGTCGCTTTCAAAGGAGATCGTCGACAAGTTAAATAGTACAGGCGTTGCAGTTATACCGGTACCGGAACATGCTAGAGAAGATGCAAAAATCCTTACAAAAAAGGCATGCCAGCAATATGCACTCAATGAATATGTAGAAAATGTAATTTTACTTGACACAGGCCATGCAAAACTAATGACACCTTTCTTCCCCCTTGATAACTTACGGCAAATTCCCGGCTTTGAAAATGCTCGCTACGAGGATCCATATGCAGGAAACCTGGGAAATTCAATAAGATATATGGCAATGTCGCCCAGAGATAATCATCTAAAGACAGAAGGCGTAGAAAATCTCTTCTGCGGCGGAGAAAAAGCAGGACCATTAGTAGGCCATACAGAAGCTATTTGCACAGGCACTTTAGCAGGAGCTAACGCAGTTCGTTGGGCAGTAGGCAAGGAGTTGCTGGAGATCCCGACAGAACTTGCCGTAGGTGATGCCATAGCTTATGTTAAGGAACAAATGAAGACTGAGGAAGGCATATCCAAGAAATATACTTTTTCAGGCTCTGTGTATTTTGAACGGATGAAACAACTGGGTTCTTATACAATAGATATAGATGCAATTAAAGATAGGGTAGAAAAAGCAGGAATGACAAATATTTTCAATCAAAAGATCATATAAAGCTTATAAACCATTATCAACGTTTACTCAACACTAAAGGAGTCATTTTGCATGACTCCTTTATTTTAAAGAATTTGTATTAAATGTAGAAATTAAAGATAAGTAGTGTTATGCTAATAGAAGTAAATTTAATTTTTGCAAAAGCAAGCGGAGGGTTAAAATGCTACACGAAAAGCAGCGATTGCTGTTTTTTATATTAAAAATTATCGATAATTCAAAAGAAACTCCAGTAGGGTCAGGCTATATACGCAATATGCTAAAATTGCAAGGGTTTGACGTAAGTGAAGCCACTATCGGCAGAATGCTAAAAGAAATGGACTTTGAAGGATATACTGAAAAGATTGGATTTAAGGGACGCAATTTAACGCCAAAAGGCAAGGAAAAGCTAGAGGAACTCGAACACGAAAATACAATCAACCGATATGGGAAAGAGTTAATGAAAGCGATAAAAGGAACAGGCAAACAAGAACTTATTGATATGCTTATTGCGCGAAAGGCGATAGAAAGTCAGCTTGCAAAGCTTGCTGCAATGTATGCTACCTATGATGAAATTGAAAAAATGAAAAAGGTTATTGAAAGGCAGCGCGTTCACGTAGAAGAAGGAGTTTCTATAGCTGAAGATGATGTGGAATTTCATAAACTTATAGCCAAGGCTGCAAGAAATAAAGTTTTGGATGCCGCGATGGATCTCATAAGACAGCACGGCCAGCTTTCACCTATGTTAGAGTATATAAGAAAAGAAGTAAAAGGTTCGGTGCTTTTAGAGCATGAAAATATTTTTAAGGCTATTGCCGCAAGAAAACCTGCTCAAGCAGAAAAAGCTATGATACGCCATATTGAAAGACTTGAAAATGATGTTAGAAAGTACTGGGAAAATTTTTATGAGGAAAATAGTCAAACCGGTAATAGCGATATCGTTTAGTAAAAGACGATTAGGAGGGTTAAAATGCCTGATGTTTTAAAAAAAGTTATGGATGCTGTTGATATAGAAACTTATTTAGTATGCAAAGATGAAGATGAGGCAGAAAAACTAACCTTTACTTTAATGGAGCAATTGGGCTTTAAAGATGTATCAATTGTTTTTCTTCAACACCAGGGACCGGGAGCAAGGGTTAGGGCACGGGGATATGTTTATAAGCCCGGTGACCGCTATGGATGGCTTTCGGATGAGACTTGTTAGGGAGGGCAAATCAACATGGAAAATGAATTTGTAAAAAAGAAAGTACTTTTAGCACCCCTTGATCCAGTGCACGATATTGGCCTTAAGATGATAAAAAGAGGATTAGAGAAAAGAGGCCATGAAACTATACTTTTGCCACCAGATTATTCTGCTGAAGAAATAATAAAGACGATAATAGATAAAAATGTTGATGTAGTTCTTGTCAGCCGCACAATTGGTTACGGCGTTGCGGAAATATTAGGAAAATTCATTGACTTAGCTGAAGCTGCAGGAATCAGAGATAAAGTGCGCATAGGCATAGGTGGCATGGCGATACGACCGGAACTTGCTGCAGAACTTGGATTTGATGCCGGCTTTGGTCCCGGTACCACAGTTGAAGAAGCTATTGCTTTTGTGGAAGGAAGGGAATATGTTCCGGCAGAAGGAAAAAATGCAAAGGTTAAAAAAGATATAACAAAAGGATATGACTATGAATTCCACAATAAACGTATTGAGAAATTACTTGACTCAATTGTAGATGCCATCCTTTCTTATGTAAGCGATAAAACCAGTCCCGCCGTTTTAAGGGCGCAAATTAGAAGGCAAATGTTAGAATCTAGCGATGAGAGTGAAATACAGAGTCTCAGAAAGGATTACGCAGCTTTGTGCGATGATACGATAAAATCCTTTTATGAGGCCGGAAAATATCGCCAAAAAACTCGCCCCATGACAGAAGATGAGATAAATTCACTTACAAGATATGTGGATTCGGTAAACGAACGGATGAAACCTCTTAATTTGCAGCACACCGGAAAAAATCCCGTAGTTTTTATTCAATATGGCACAGGGTGTCCCTTCATGGATATTGCTCATATTAAGTCATGTGAAGCATGGGGAGCTGATGGAGCAGTCCATTTTGACCCGTCTTGGGGAGCTAGAGCCGAGGGATTTTTGGAAGGCTATATAACTCATGAAGAAGATGGTTCTGTAATAACATATGAGAACCTTAAAAGCATAAAAAATTCGCTGCTGCCAAGCACACTTTGGCAAGTAAGGGCTCACCGAGGCTTAAATACCCCCGAAACTGTCCTGCTCGCGGGCAAAATTGGCGCTGATCTTACAAAAATAAACATCGCCTACGGATCCCTTGGAGGAGGCACTGACCCTGAACGTTTAACAGTAGATGCAGTAGAAGCCATCAAGTATGCGGCTGAGTTTAATATGCCCTTTGATGTTGTAACAAACGAAGAATTATGTGGCGTTCCGGCTTACAAAGCCTTTGCAGGAATGCTTATAGTATCAAAATTAGGTCTTAGGCTTGGGGGAAAGCCTATTTTACAGCCACTGTTTTGCTATTCGCCGGAAGTTATGATAAGTGGCCAAATGGAAGACAACTATGTAGACTTTAATGCCGCAAAAATTTATTGTCTCAGAAATATCGTTAATGCCCCTATATGGTGCGGCGCTCCCATAGGATTTTTGACTCAAACCGAAGATCGAGTTCAATCATCCTTAATGACTGCACTTCACGCATCTCTTGCTTCTTCACTAGGCGTTGACGGAATTTCCATAGCATCGTCTGACGAAGCATTTTCAGGAGGACCGATTACTGCTCCAGCGAGAATAGACACGCTAAGGGCTACTCAAGCATCTTTTAGATTCTTCGGTCAATCCAATATTATTCCTACAGATAACGCTAAGAAATGGGCGGCAGATATCGAAGAAGGTATAGAAAAAACATTGGAACTTGTGGAAAAAAATGGCAACTTTGTTGATGCTTTGTATAAAGGACTACTAGGAAGCCGCGAAGACGGAGCATATCCCGGCAGAGCCGGAAGAAATTCTGTAACAAAAAAATAATGGTCAAACCACCGGGGGTTATCTGATAATGAGTGTAACAATAGGAATAGCCGGAACTGCAAAAAATACCGGAAAAACAACAACTACAGCGGCGATATTGAACGAGCTTTATAATCAAAAAATAAGTGTCGGGCTAACTAGTATCGGATATGACGGCGAGGAAATTGACAACATTACGAGGCTGCCAAAGCCTCGCCTGTTCGTAAAGAAAGATACTGTTGTTGCTACTGCTAAAAAATGTCTCCAAGCAGGAAGCGCCGGCTATGACATACTAGAAGTCACTGACATCTTGACTCCCTTGGGAAAGGTATGCATTGTAAAAATTACCGCAGAGGGCATGGTGGTTATCGCAGGCCCAAACAAAGGCACCCAATTAAACTATATTAAATATAGAATGATAAATGATTTAAAATGTGAAGTTGTGCTAGTTGACGGGGCATTAAATCGGCTGGCCCCAATGACCGAAACCGACGGTATCATTATTGCAACCGGCGCTTCACGAACCACTAATATTGACGATCTGGTTGATGAAACAAAAGCACTTGCGGAATTATTTAATCTACCTGCTGTATCCAAAGACGAGAGCAAATATCTTTCAAACTTAGACAAAATAGCTCTTATCTTCGACTTTAACAAAGAGCCTGTTCTATTGAAGTATGGTTCGCTTTTTGACAGTAAAATAGCAAGAGATATCTGCAAAAAAACAAAAGAAGAAAACAGAACCGTAAAAATAATTTTTGTACCTGCGCTGATATCGGAAGCAGCTTTAAAAAATCTAAATAAATGTATGTCAGAATCGTGGAATGGCAAAGGTTTAATATTAAAAGATTCTATAAAACTTATAATTGGCGGAAATCCGGAATCCATATTAATGGAAATAAACAAAATAGAAGCTGAGGGCGGAAACGTCAAAATATTAAAAACTATACCATTGCTAGCTATAACAGTAAATCCCTTTTATCCTAAATATTATTCGGCAAGCTGCACCTATGAAGCTGACTATATAAATAGGGAAAAGCTTTTAAAAAGTATGAGGGCATGTATTAATGTTCCTGTAATTGACATAGAATCAGACGGGCCACTGCCCTTGCTTGAAAATATAATAAGCCGCATTTAAGTTAAAAAGTTTAATTCAGCACAGGGAGGATAAATTATGGAAACTGTATCAATTATAGGCGTAGGTCGTATGGGCAGCCTTTTAGCTCATAAAATATCTTATGATTATAATTTAATTTTAATTGACAAAGACTTGAGAAAGTGCGGACTGTTAGCGCAAGAAATAGGCGCTCTAGCAACCGGAGAATATTCAATGCTAAAGCTTTCGGATTATATAATCACAGCTCTTCCTGCTAGTATAATACCGAATGTTTTAGAGGACATCAAGCCTTATCTTTCCGAAAATCAAATACTAATAAACATTTCTACCGATACAGAAAAGGATACCTTTAAACCAATACAAGGATTATGTAAACTTGCATCTGCAAAAATAATAGGTCATGCATTAAACATAGCTACAACAGGTGAACTGCCCTTGGTCTTAATAGATGCAGATGACGAGAATGTGCGCCAAAAAACCGCGGAAATTTTTGCGCACCTTGGATGCACTTGCTACGGAAGTGAGAAAACAGTAAAACTAATCAACAATATCGCAAGCGAAGAAGGAATAAAGGCCGCACTAACTATCGAAGCGCGCCTTAAAGAATTAAACATTCCTCCTGAATATATAAGTTTTGCAATAAGAAACGTAGCTTGTGGAACGATGAACGCGTATGCATTAGGGGAAGCCGGTCCTTTTGTCCAAAAAATTATAGAAAAGCTTAAATAAACTACTCCCGACACTATCCTTAGTAAATACCGAAAGAAGTGATTGTTGATTTTAATCATTTCTTTCGGTATTCTAAATGTACATACATTATTTACAAAGGAGCTGTCATCTATTGCAAGTCAGGCTGCAAAAATATTTATCACAGGCAGGGATTGCCTCAAGAAGAGCGTGCGAAAAGTTAATTCTAGACGGCAGAGTAACTGTTAACGGAAAAATTATAAGAGAACTTGGGACAAAAATCGATCCCGAAGTCGATAAAGTCAGGGTAGATGGAAAAGCATGCCGTCTCGAAAGTAGATTTATCTATATTGCTATGAACAAGCCTGAGGGAGTGATTACTACTGTAAAAGATACCCATGGCAGGCCCACTATTCTCGATTTGCTGCCAAAATTTCCCGAAAGGATTTTTCCGGTAGGTCGCTTAGACAAGGATACAAAGGGTTTGATACTGCTTACAAATGATGGTCAAGCAGCATATAAAATTACTCATCCAAAATTTAATATAACAAAGACATACATTGCTCGTATTAAAGGCATTATCGATAATAAAAAAGTTACCACATTGGAAAAGGGCATTAAATTGGAGGATGGAATTACAGCCCCGGCAAAAATTGATATATTAGATGTTTCAAGAGATTCAACTATTGTAAAAATAAAAATACACGAAGGTAAAAAGCGGCAAATAAGACGCATGTTCGAATCAGTAGGGCATCCGGTGTTAGAGCTTACAAGAACGCATATTGGTAATATATCGCTTTGCGGCCTGCAGCCCGGAAAGTGGCGATATTTATCTCAAGATGAGATAAATTATATTAAAAATTTATAGAAGGGCAAGGTGAGATTTTTGATTATAATTAGAAAAGCCTTACCAAGCGAGATAGGTCTTATTCAGAATAGGTTAATCCATGATGCCAAAGAGTCAAATGTTCAGCTCTTAAAGGTAGACGATATTGAAGATGCAATGATTATTGAAGTAGATGATTTAATCGCAGGTTATGGTATACTGGACATATACGGTGATAAAGCACTTCTAAGATTTGTCTATATTTTTCCGGAACATCGGGGCGACGGTTTAGGTGACGGCCTTGTAAGAGCATTGATAAATTATGCTGACAGGAGGGGTGTTAAGAAAATTTACCTTTGCGGCAGTGAAGATACAGATTATTTTACGCGTTTTGGTTTTAAGCACGTATGCTGTACTAAATCTGATTGCCCCATAAACAATAATATTGATTTTAAAACAGCAGCTAATTGCTGTACAATGGAACTGGATGTAGAGGAATTTTTTAATACGCCTCAATGCCGTTTTTAATGAAAAGAAATTATTTGAGTATTGTTTTTTTATTTGATATAATTTTTTCAATAGAAACTCGTAACGTATAATGCTATCAAAGGAGTGAAAAGTTTGGAGCTTTGGTTTTCTGAATATCAGACAAAAAATGTAAAACTTTCTTTTAGAGTGAAAGATTTAGTTTATACCAAACAAAGTAAATATCAATATATATCTGTTTTTGATACTGAGGATTTTGGAAGGGTATTAATGCTTGATGATACTGTAATGCTTACAACCAGAGATGAGTTTATGTATCATGAAATGATTTCTCACGTTCCACTTTTAACACATCAAAATGCGTCTAAAGTCTTGGTTATAGGCGGAGGAGACGGCGGCACCGTAAGGGAAGTTTTAAAACACCCGGTAAAAGAGGTGCACCTTGTGGAAATAGATGAAGAGGTTGTTGAAACTTCAAAAAAATATTTTCCCACTATAAGCTGCGGATTATCCGATGAAAGAGTGAAAATCTTTTATGAGGACGGTATCGAATTTGTTAAAAACCACAAAGGCTACGATATTGTTATTATAGATTCCACCGATCCGGTAGGTCCTGCCGTAGGCCTATTTTCGGCGCAATTTTATAAAGATGTCTCCAATGCTTTAAGCGAAGATGGAATTATGGCTGCTCAAACAGAAACGCCGGTCTTGTTTCCTGAACTTGTTAAAAGGATTTATGACGGAATATCTTCGGCTTTTACCTTTACAAACCCATATACAGCAGTGGTGCCCACATATCCCGGAGCATTTTGGACGTTTACAATGGGCTCTAAGAGCATAGATCCTTTATCTAGAGAGATTATTCCCGAAACAAATTTTGATACAAAATATTATAATCCTAAACTTCACAAAGCGTACTTTACATTACCACCGTTTTTAGAAGATATAATTTTACCTGTCGAGGAGTGAGCCATATTTTGAAAGAACTAGATTTCGTATCCGGACATAATGGGTTTTTAGGGGCAAAAGAAGACTATGATAGAGCAAAAATAGTAATTATAGGCGCTCCTATGGACTTTACGGTAAGTTTTAGGCCAGGGACAAGATTTGGACCGGAAAGAATACGAAGTGTTTCTTACGGCCTTGAAACTTATAGTGTTTATGCCGATGATGCCCTGGATGATAAAAGCTTTTGCGATATAGGAGATATTGAGCTGCCCTTTGGTAATGTCAAAAAGAGCCTAGATATGATAGAAGAAGCTGCAAATAAAATATTAAACGATGGAAAGATCCCGTTTTTTTTGGGAGGAGAGCACCTTGTAACTTATCCGATAGTCAAAAAAGTCGCAGAAAAATATCCTGATCTTGTAGTCCTGCACTTTGATGCTCACGCAGACTTAAGGGATACTTTTTTCGGCGAGAAGTTATCTCATGCCACTGTTTTACGCAGAGTATCTGAACAAGTCAAAAATAAGCATATTTTTCAATTTGGCATAAGATCAGGTGTAAAGGAAGAATTTTTGTATGCCCAGCAGCATACAAACATGTATCCGTTAGAAGTTAAAACTCCATTTCTACAGGTTTTAGATTCCTTAAAAGGAAAGCCGGTATATATAACTCTTGATATAGATGCGGTAGATCCTGCGTTTGCCCCCGGAACAGGAACACCCGAACCCGGCGGGTGCACTTCTTGCGATATCCTTGAAGTAGTTGCAAGTTTTGGCAAATTAAATGTAGTAGGAATTGACTTGGTAGAAGTTTCTCCTGCCAGCGATCTATCTGATAGAACAGCGCTTTTAGCGGCAAAAATAGTAAGAGAAACAATAATAGGTATAGGATAAAGATCTATGAAGTCTTCTGAACAGATACTTAAAGTTGAAAATCTTGGTTTTAAATACAATGAAAAAGAAATCCTCAAAGACATATGCTTTACTTTGGAAGTTGGCGATTTCGTAGGTATTTTAGGCCCAAACGGCTGCGGTAAAACAACCTTGCTTAAAAATATTAACCGCTGGTTAAAGCCTGATACAGGAAATATATATGTTAATGGGGAAAGTATCTATAGAGTAACAATTAAGGATTTGGCAAAGCGAGTAGCTACCGTTCCTCAAGACACTTATTTGGATGTAGCTTTTACAGTTGAGCAAATAGTGCTAATGGGAAGGAATCCCCATCTAAAAAATTTTGAATCAGAGCAAAAAGAAGATATAGCTATCGTAGAAGATGCCATGAAGTCCATGGACATATTGCACCTAAGAGATAAGCCTGTACATCAATTAAGCGGCGGTGAAAGGCAAAGAGTTCTGATTGCAAGAGCACTTGCCCAGCAGCCATCTCTTCTGCTTTTAGACGAACCTACATCCCATCTTGATATTAACTATCAATGGGAATTATTAGGCCTTTTAAAGGATTTATGCCTCAAAAAGAGTTTGACGATATTAGTTGTGCTCCATGATATAAATTTGGCGTCAATGTTTTGCAACAAGATAATTTTGCTAAAGGATCATAAGATATTTAAAATGGGAGATTTAAATGAAGTCCTAAATGAAGACAATATTAAAGCAGTCTTTGACATGGATGTAAGAGTTGTTACTCCTAAAGGCAATCCTAAACCTGTAGTTATTTTTTTGAATACGTCAGATGAGAATGAGGCGATATTTGCAAAAAAACCTAAGCCTTTTCATAAGCTTCATGTAATATGCGGCGGAGGAGAAGGCGAGGAATTACTGAGTTATCTGGGACAACGTGGGTATGAAGTATCCGTAGGAGTTCTAAATAAAGGAGATAGTGATTGGGAAACAGCTCGCCGCTTAGGCTTTGATATTGTTGAGGAGATACCTTTTTCACCAATAAGCGATGAAAATGCGGCAAAAAACATCTCTTATATAGAGAAAGCCGATGCGGTGATTTTAGCAAATATTCCCTTCGGTCTAGGCAATTTAAAAAATATTATGTGTCTTGAAGGCTTCATAGGTCGAAAAGATATTTACATTTTAGAAGAAAACGATATAAACGAAAGAGATTACACCAATGGAGCAGCAGTCAAGATTTACAACAAAATCAAAGACAAAGCAGTTGTTTTTAAATCAATGCAGGAGCTTAAAGAAATAATATAAAACGATAATAATTGGAGGCCTGCAGATGGTGAAAGTAAAATTGGGCGAAGATATAATTCAAAGCAAGATACGTTTTAAGGTCAGATTTGACTTTAAGGCGGACAATAAGCCGCGAAAGTTTTTCTTTGGCGGCAAATCCTTAGAGCAGGCAGCCCAAGACGCTAGAGAAGAACAAATAGCATTACTAAAAAACATACCGGTTCAAGGGGTTTATTTTTTAGATTATGATATATCGCTAGAACCTTATGTCATATATGATGATTTATTAGGTGAGAAAGTGGCTTATGCTCCTGCAGAAATCACATTAAACGCCGATTCTATTGAAGATATAATACGCTTTGTGATGCGAGAAGAATTCAGAAAGCTTGAGATTTTAGAACCTCCTCAAATGCTTATTACTAGTAATGATTTAGAGAAGATACTCTTTAAGATGAATGAAGAACTTAGAAATCGTTTGATGATTTTAGATAGAAAAATAAAGCGATAAGGTAATGAGATGATTTTATGAGCAGAACAATAGTTGCAGTCATTGGCGGCGGAGCAGCAGGCTTAATGGCCTCTTTACAGGCCGCCCTTTATGGTGCAGATGTCTACCTATTTGAAAAAAACCCAAATCTTGGAAGAAAAATATTAATTTCAGGTAAGGGCAGATGTAATTTTACCAATGAGAAAATGATGGAAAATTTTCTGGAGTGCTTTCCCGGCAATGGTAAATTTCTTTTTAGTTCCCTTTCTGCTTTTTCAAATACTGATTTAGTAACTTTTTTCGAAAAAATAGGTGTAAAATCGAAAGTAGAACGGGGAGGCAGAATATTTCCAAAGTCCGATAAATCATCAGATATCGTACAAGCGCTTCAAAAAGCAGTTTTAGAAGCCGGTGTTCATATTTGTTATAAAACCTGTGTCAAAGATTTAATCATCAAAAATAACCAAATTAAAGGTATAATAATTAACGATAAAAAAGAGTTTTACTGTGACAGCGTTATAATAGCAACAGGTGGCATGTCTTATCCTGCTACGGGCTCTACGGGAGATGGCTATAAATTTGCAAAAAAGGCAGGTCACAGTATTGTAGAGCTTAAACCTTCCCTTGTGCCCCTTATAACTAAAGAAAAATGGGTAAAGGACCTTCAGGGCCTTAGCCTGAAAAACGTTTCTGCAACAGTCTATGTCAGCGGAAAAAAAGTTGCGTCAGAATTTGGAGAAATGCTTTTTACTCATTTTGGCATTTCAGGCCCGATAATTTTAACCTTAAGTAGATATGTTGTAGATAATTTAGAAAATACTCCAATAGTGTCTATAGACTTAAAACCTGCCCTTAGTGAGGAGGAACTTGACGAAAGACTTCTTAGGGATTTTGAACGATATAAAAATAAATTGTTTAAGAACTCTCTTAATGATTTACTTCCGAAAAAATTGATTCCCGTATTTATAAATTATTCGGAGATAGATCCTGAAAAACCGGTAAATCAGCTTACTCAAGGCGAAAGAGTGAAAATAAGACAGAGCCTGAAAAACTTTGCAGTGACCGTAGTTGGCTGTAGAGAAAAAGAAGCAATTGTCACCAGAGGCGGAGTATGCGTAAAAGAGATAAATCCAAAAACCATGGAATCCAAGTTAATTAAAGGATTATTTTTTGCCGGCGAAGTAATAGATGTAGATGGAGTTACAGGAGGGTATAATCTGCAGGCGGCTTTTTCTACCGGCTTCGTTGCGGGTAAAAGTTCGGCAAGCCCTTAAAAGGAGGTAAAATACTTGAACTTTAATATAGCTATAGATGGTCCTGCAGGGGCCGGTAAAAGCACAACAGCTAGAATAGTCGCAGATAAGCTTAAAATGACTTATGTTGATACCGGCGCAATGTACAGAGCTATAACATTGCTTACTATCAGACATAACAAAACAAATCCGGAAGACGTTATAAAATTGGCATCTGAAGCGAAGATTGATTTTAAGGAAAATCGCATATATCTTAACGGTGAAGACGTTACAGATGAAATCAGAAACCTTGCCGTAACAGAAAAAGTATCAAAAATAGCGGCGATACCTGAGGTAAGAGCTGCATTAACGAAACTTCAACGCCAAATAGCAAAAAATGGTGGAGTTGTGATGGACGGCCGGGATATCGGCACTACTGTCCTGCCTGATGCAAAGTATAAGTTTTATTTAACTGCTTCAGTTAAGGAGCGGGCTTGCAGGCGTTACAACGAACTTATTTCGAAGGGATATAAAGTAACTTTCAAACAAGTAGAAAAAGATATCATAGATAGAGATTACCAGGACAAGAAAAGGGATTTTTCTCCCATGGCTATAGCGGATGATGCAATAATCATTGATACTACAGGTAAAACCATAGATGAAGTTGTAGATGAGATAATAGGCTGTATAAAAAAGGGGGAGGGCAGTGTTCTATAATGTTGTAAAATTTATCTGCAATATTGTTATCCATATTATATTTAAAATTCGTGTTATAGGTGGTGCGGATTTTCCTGAAAGAGGCCCGGTAATAATATATTCTAATCATAAAAGCATGTGGGATCCTATAATTATAGGCTGCCTTGTAAAAAGACCAGTTGTTTTTATGGCAAAAGAAGAATTATTTAGAATTCCCGTTTTGGGATTTATCATAAAAAACCTCCACGCATTTCCTGTAAAGCGTGGAATACCTGATAGAAAGGCTATTAAAAAAGCGCTGGAGGTATTAAACAATAATCAAGTTTTAGGAATTTTTCCAGAAGGTACAAGAAGCAAAGACGGGAAACTTCAGGAGCCTGAGCCGGGACTTGCTCTCCTTGCTTCAAAGGCAAAAGATGTAACTCTGGTTCCGGTTGCTATAAGGGGAAATTATAAATTTTTTTCTCATATAGACGTGATATTCGGCGAGCCTAAAAAATTTAGCGAATATCATCAAGAAGACACTAAATTAAATTCGGAAAAACTAAAGGAAATAAGTTCTGCTCTTTTTGAAGAAGTATCGAATTTGATGAATGTTAAATAATGATTTCTAATTATAATTTAATGAATAAGCAGGAATTAAGACCTTGCTTATCGAATTTAAGACCTAGAGTCTTTGTAATAAATTTTAGGAAGTGAAGGGAAATTGATTGTAAGTGTTGCAGACTATGCAGGGTTTTGCTTTGGCGTAAAAAGAGCCGTAGAAAAAGTTGAGGAGTTAATAGATAATGGCGAAAAAGCTTATATGTTAGGGCCTTTAATTCACAACTCTCAAGTAATCGAAAGATTTAAAAAAGCCGGGATAAATGTTGCGGATCTTGAAGATATTAAAGAAGGAAACGTAATAATCAGGACCCATGGTGTAGAACCAAGTTTAATAGCTCAACTAAATTCATTAAATTTGAACATAATTGATTGCACATGCCCTAATGTAAAAAGGGTTCATAAAGCTGTGCAAAATTTTTCCGATAAGGGATATTTTACAATTATAATCGGTGAACACAACCATCCTGAGGTTGAGGGAATCAGGGGTTGGTGTGGTAAAGACGTAAAAATCATAGAAAACGTTGAAGAAGCTAAAAACTTTTATACGAACAAAAAAGTAGGGATAGTTGTTCAAACTACCCAAACAGAAGAAAATGTAGAGAAAATTATGGAAATCCTTGGCAAGCGGCTAGACATAGCATCTTTTGAAAATACCAGATGTGCAGCGACTCAGCAAAGACAAAAAGCAGCGTCTGAGTTAGCTAAGAAAGTTGATATAATGCTAGTTGTGGGAGACAAACAAAGTGCAAATACTAAAAATTTAGTTAAAGTTTGCCAGAAAGCAGGAGCCAGGGTTTACCATATTCAAACAGCGGCAGATATTCGCAAAGACTGGTTTACTGCCGCAGATAAAGTTGGCATAACCGCAGGTGCTTCTACGCCTGATTGGATTATAAAGGAGGTTATCTTTAGAATGGATGAATTAAATAAAGAACTTAACAATCAAGAAAATCAAAATGAATTGGCAAAACAAGAGGAAGGTGAAGCAGTTAATTACGACAATACCTTTACTGATTTAAAGGAAGGAGATATAGTAGAGGGAACTGTTGTAAAAGTAGATAATAATGAAGTACTGGTAAATATCGGCTATAAGTCTGATGGAATTATACCTGTAAGCGAACTTTCGAATTCAGCCTTTGAGTCTGCCGAAGATGTTGTAAAAGTAGGAGATAAAATTAAAGCCCTTGTATTAAAACTTGAGGATAATGAGGGCAATATTATTCTTTCAAAGAAAAAGGCAGATGAAGTAATTGGCTGGGACGAACTAGAAGAAATATATAATAATCAAGGCGAAGTTGAAGGAACAGTAACTGAAGTAGTAAAAGGCGGTGTTTTGGTAGATGTGAAGGGTGTCAAAGGCTTTATTCCGGCTTCACATTTAGATTTAAGATATGTACCTGATTTGAACGCATTTTTAGGCCAAAAATTAAATCTAAATATTATTGAGCTAGACAGAAATAAAAATCGCCTAGTACTATCTCATAAGCATGTTCTAGAAAAAGAAAGAGATGCCCTAAGAGAAGAAACATGGGCAAATATCCAAGAAGGCCAAGTTATAAAGGGAGTAGTGAAAAGATTAACTGATTTTGGCGCCTTTGTTGATATTGGAGGCGTGGACGGACTTATTCATATTTCAGATTTATCATGGCAAAGGGTAAATCACCCTTCCGATATCGTAAAAGAGGGACAAGAAGTTGAAGTAGTTGTGCTGAAAGTCGATAAAGACCGCCAGCGTATTTCTCTAGGCTTAAAGCAGGCACTGTCTGATCCCTGGGAGGATATTGAAAAGAAATACAAAGTAGGTTCTGTTATAGAAGGTAGAATTGCTAAATTAGTAAACTTTGGCGCATTTGTAGAAGTTGAACCAGGTGTTGAAGGCCTCGTTCATATATCTCAAATATCTAACCAGCACGTTAATAAGCCGGAAGATGTTTTAAAAGAAGGGGATATAGTTAAAGTTAAAATCCTTGAAATCGATCCCGAGAAAAAGCGCATGAGCCTTAGTATTAAAGAGGCTGAAAATGAGCTAAATAAAGAAGAAAGCAAGCAGAGCTTTGAAAAACCCAAAGATAATGGTATAACAGGCATAACAATTGGAGAAATGGTAGGAGACATTTTTGAGAATAAAAAAGAATAACCACTGAAGCTTTTAAAAATTTGGGGCAAAAAAGCCCCAAATTTTTTGCTACAAGCATGGCGAAGAATCTTAAATTGGAGTTAGGGGTTTGGATATAATGGACGAACATAAAAGGAAACAAAGAAAAGACGAGCATATAAAATACGGCATGCTGCTAGAAAAAAAATTAAAGCGCAATGCATTTGATGATATAACCATTTTGCACAATTGTTTGTCTGAAGTGGATATGGAAAGTATTGATATTTCTACAAAACTACAGAGCATAAATTTAGAAAATCCGATAATCATAAATGCAATAACAGGTGGAACAAGCCAAGGAAAAATTATTAATGGCAAACTTGCAGGTATTGCAAAAAAATTAAAGGTTGCAATGGCTGTGGGCTCTCAAAAGATTGCCTTAAATAATAAAGATGCTGTAGACAGCTTTAAAATAGTAAGAAAAATAAACCCAGATGGTGTTGTATTTGCAAATCTAAGTGCCGATTCTTCTGTCGAGGAAGCAAAATCAGCCATTGAAATGATAAAAGCTGATGCTATACAGCTGCATTTAAACGTGCCTCAAGAAGTTGTAATGAAGGAAGGCCAAAAGAAATTTACAGGTTTAATAGATAATATAGCAAATTTAGTCCAAAACATAGATATTCCGATTATAGTAAAAGAAGTTGGTTTTGGAATAGCCAAGGAAGAGGCACTTATTCTGGCTGAAAGTGGCGTAAAAATTATAGATGTAAGTGGAAAAGGTGGAACAAACTTTATTGAGATAGAAGGCAGGAGAGGCAAATCTCAAGCATCATATCATCTTAGAAACTGGGGAATACCGACTCCGATAAGTTTAATAGAGACAATTGACGCCACACAAGATAAAGTTGATGTAATTTCATCAGGGGGTCTTAAAAACGGTGTAGATGCTGCAAAATCTTTGGCACTGGGAGCTAAAGCGGTAGGGTTTGCAGGATATTTTCTTCATATTCTATTAAGTAAAGGTTCGCTAGCTTTGGAAAAATATATAATAGAAATACAAAAAGAGATAAAATACGTTATGGCAATGTCAGGAGCAAGGAATTTAGAAGAGCTAAAGCAAAGACCTGTAATTATCAACGGGAAAACATATCATTGGTTAAAATACCGAGGAATAAAAACTTAACTGCAGATAAACCAGTATTTCATCAATTACCAAAGGATTTTAGCTGATTCTATTGACAAAATGCGATAATCTGCTACAATTTAATTTGATTGTTATTTAAAAATAATAATTTAGAGGGGGTATTGATGGAAAAATGAAAAACTTAGGCCGCCATGTATTGGCGGAAGTCTACGATTGCGATCCAAATATTCTAAACGATGCTGAAGAAATTGAAGAAATTTTAGTTAAAGCAGCTTTAGAAGCAGGAGCAGAGGTAAGAGAGGTTGCGTTTCACAAGTTTAGCCCCCAAGGGGTTAGCGGTGTGGTTATAATTTCTGAATCTCACCTCACCATCCATACCTGGCCCGAATTTGGATATGCTGCGGTTGATGTTTTCACATGTGGTGAACGAGTAAATCCATGGGATGCTTGCAATTATATTGCAGACAAACTTTGTGCAAAGCATATGGATGCTACTGAAATCAAAAGAGGTTTATTTGATGCGCCTGTAAAGGCGATAAATTTTTAAAGGTAGGAGATATTTTGAGTATTAAAAAATCTCTAGATTTTTCTTTCGTGTATGTCTAGCAGAAAAAATGCGTGAGCAGTAAGGCGCGCATTTTTTCTATTTATAAACAAAAAAATTAAAACTTGCTTGATTTTACATATCAGGAAGATATTGCTATAATTATTACAACACATTTCGATTAGAGGGCAGAGGAGGATTTTCGTTGGATTATGAAGAATTTTCAGCACAAATAAAAAAAATATGCAATATTGACCTGTCTAATTATAAAGAAAAACAGATGAAACGAAGAATAGATTCGCTTAAGAAAAGAAACGGACATGATAATTACGAATCGTATTTGAAACAGTTAATACATAGCAAGGAACACTTAAGAGAATTTTTGAATTACATAACAATCAATGTATCGGAATTTTTTAGAAACCCTGCTCAGTGGGAGGTTTTGGAAAAGGAAATAATTCCTGAGCTTATATCAGGTAAAAGTACATTAAAAATATGGAGTTCAGCATGCTCTACAGGAGAAGAGCCTTATTCACTTGCTATGATGCTGGATAAAATGAACTTGCTTAATAGAGCTGTAATCATAGCAAGCGATATTGATAAAGAAGCTATAGAAGATGCAAAAGAGGGAATCTATACACCGAAACAAGTAGCCAATGTCCCCAAACAAATGTTAGATACATATTTTACAAAAGAAGGCAATAATTATGTTATAAAAGATAAAATCAAAAAATCAGTGGATTTTAAGATAATCAATTTATTAAATGATCCATTTCCTTCTAAATGCGATTTAATATTGTGCAGAAATGTGATGATATATTTTACAGAAGAAGCAAAAGAGAAACTATATAAGAAATTCTATGATGCCCTTTCGGATGATGGGATATTTTTTGTAGGAAGCACAGAGCAGATAATAATGCCTCAAAAGTATGGATTTACAAGTCGTAGGCACTTCTTCTACCAAAAGATTATTGCCGGCAAGACAAATAATTGATTATATAAATTTGGTATAAATAACGCGCAATCAAATAGTTTGCCGCGATTTTGTTAAAAAATCCTGCAAAAAGCACCCTACAAAGTCTTGACGATATAAAAAAAATAATGTATACTAATAATTGCGTCTGGGCCCATAGCTCAGTTGGTCAGAGCAACCGGCTCATAACCGGTCGGTCCTAGGTTCGAGTCCTAGTGGGCCCACCATTTGCCGACGTAGCTCAGTTGGTAGAGCAGCTGATTTGTAATCAGCAGGTCGCGGGTTCGAGTCCCATCGTCGGCTCCAGATATCTATTTTACCTATGGAGAGGTTCCCGAGTGGCTAAAGGGGGCAGACTGTAAATCTGCTGGCAGTGCCTTCGGTGGTTCGAATCCACCCCTCTCCACCATAATTTAAGGGCCATTAGCTCAGTTGGCAGAGCACCTGACTCTTAATCAGGGTGTCCCGGGTTCGAGTCCCTGATGGCCCACCATGTTAAAGACTACTATAGCCCTTTAAACAAGGGTTTTTATTATTTTAATAAATCATCTTTGGTTACTAAAGCAAATTAAGAAGCAGGTTATAACCTGCTTTTATTTTTTAAGTAATTTTACAGCCTTTACAATAGGTGGAATTACCTGGTTTTTTCTCGACATGATACCTGGCAGATAAAAGATGTTTTCATTAATATCAATTGAAAAGGCTTTTTCGATTACGTTTTTGTAATCTGAAACCCATAAAATTTCAGAGCCCTCCTTGATTATGTTCGTTAGCATCAAAAGTAAAATATCATATCCGCCTTTTTCTTTTAAATCTTTCATAAATGAAAGTATTTCATTCTTAAGTTCGCCTATATCACTCATTACATTTATTTGACCTACGCCTATTTTAAATTCATCTACATGAAATTCCTTAAAGTCTGTAAAAAATATTTTTTCAGGACTTTTATCAAGTAGTTCCGTTCCTTCTTTAAACATTCTACCGGCAAAATCTTCGATATCAATTTCTGCTATGGCGGCCAGATTTAAGGCGGCCTTCTTGTCCCTTGGGGTGCAGGTAGGAGATTTGAATACCAGTGTATCAGATAATATAGCTGCACACATAATTCCGGCTATTTCCGGCGGCGGCGTTATTTTGGCATTTTGATAAGTTTCGTATATGATAGTAGATGTACAACCTACCGGCTGATTTTTAAAAAGTATCGGTTTATCAGTAACAATTCCGCCAAGACGGTGATGGTCTATTATCTCCAAAATAGCAGCTTCGTTAATGCCCTCAACTGTTTGGGAAAATTCATTATGGTCAACGAGTATTACATTTTTGGCTTCATATTCTAATATATGTCTTCTAGAGATAAGGCCTAACACAGTGCCGTATTTGTCTAGTATGGGGAAATTTCGATATTTATATTTAGACATTGTATTCGTTATCTCGTGTATATATTCTTCCTCGCCAAAAGAAACTATATCTGCAGATTTCATAATGTATGATAGCGGAATACTTTGGCTTATACACTTTACGGCATCAAAGGCATCGTAGGGAGTTGATATAAGGTTTACTTGATGTTCTTTAGCAAGATTTAGAGTTTCATTGTCGGGTTTTGCTCCTCCAACGATGATAAGTGTGCCTACATTGTTTTTTATAGCGGCTTTTTGTATGTGCGGCCTATCTCCGACTATTATTGTATCCCCGGATTTTATTCTCTTTACAACTTCTTCTAAAGACATGGTGGCAACTATTATATTGCCCCCTAAGGTGTCGTTGCCTTTATTTATTACTTCTCCAGAGAGAACGCTTACAGCGTTTTTAAGAGGTATACTGTATTTTTCTATATTATTCATTTGTGAAAGATAAACTTTTGCAAGATCACCGAGGGTGGCAAGACCGATAAATTTATCACTATCATCTACAACACATATCGTTCTTATTCCGGAGTCTTGGATAAGCTGCCATGCGGCCAGCATTGGCCAAGCCATGTTAGCGCATAGTGGTTTTTCATAATCTATGTCTTTTATTTGAGTATATACATTTTCGATGTAGATAGGTTCTTCTGTGTTAAAGTAGTTTAAAACAAATTCGGTTTCCCTATTTATAGGGCCTAGTTTGCAAGGGATAGCGTTGATGCCATCATATTCTCTCTTGAAATATGAATACGCAATGGCAGAGCATATAGAATCTGTATCCGGATTTTTATGACCTATTACATATACCGGATTTTTAGAAGACTGGTTTTGCCGCATAAGTATCACCCTTCTTATTCATTTTATTATTATCAATTATCGGCCTACATATGGCTATGATACGCCAAGAGCATTATCTTGACAATTAATAGAATATCAGATATACTAGGTAAAATAAAGATAGATGGAAGCAATAACTAATATTATTTAGGAAATCTGCCGGAAATTCTATCTATTTCAATATAGGGATGAAAGGCAAAACTGTTTTAAAACCAACAATAAATTATGAATCTCGGTATTTTAATGCCGAATAGTTAACTTAGGCAGTCGATTAATTTCAATAGGTCGAAAAACTGCCTTTTTTGTATTAATTTTTTAAGTTGGGAGTGCTTAGAGTTTGAATATACTAATTACGAATGACGACGGCATTAATTCCATAGGATTAAGAACCCTTGCTGAAGAAATATCTAAAATAGCCAATATAGCGGTAGTAGCCCCTGATAGAGAGCGAAGCGCTATTAGTCATGCAATAACAATGCACAAACCGTTGCGAGCTGATAGGGTTATAATTCCTGATACAGGGATTTCGGGGTGGAAAATCAATGGCACGCCTGCCGACTGTGTGAAACTAGCTCTTGAGGCTTTGCTTGATTTTACACCTGACCTTGTTTTATCGGGCATAAACAGCGGACCTAATCTTGCAACAGATGTTATATATTCAGGGACGGTTTCTGCTGCAAGCGAAGCTGCAATGTCGGGTATACCTGCGATAGCATTATCAATTGCAGGACATGAACTAGATGATTTTTGTTTTATAAGCGCAGCAAGCATCGCAAGTAAATTGCTATTACAAATCATAAACCAGAATCTGCCCGAAAACATGTTACTGAATATCAATATACCGCCAGCAGATCCAAGCATTATAAAGGGTATAGCAATAACACGGCTTGGCAATATAAGGTATGTAAATAGCTTTGACCGGCGCATCGACCCAAGAGGCAAGGCTTACTATTGGTTAAGCGGCCAACCTGTTGACAATACGAACGATAAAGGTTCAGATGTTTGGGCTGTTAAAAATAATTACGTATCAGTTACCCCGCTGCATGTGGATCTTACAAAATATGAAGCAATTGATACTATAGAAAGCTGGAATCTGGAGATAGCTGATGAAAATGGAGTAGGGAGGGGTAATGAGTAAAATGAGTGAAAGCAGTGATATAAAAAAAGAAGCAAGTAAACTTGAGCTAATCGCAAAAAAAGAAGTGGTATACAGCGATGAATTATATAAAGTAGTAGATTTTTTAAATAAGAATCTAAAAAACAAAAAGGTTATTATAGGTATTTCTAAAAACGGTGATATGGCTACAATATCAATTTATGAAACATGATAATTAAATTTTTTTTAGAATCCTAGAAGGAAATTGCATTTTTTTGAAGAATATAAGAGAAATACTTAAAAGTTTGTAGAGGGGGTAACGCATTTGATTATTTCACAAAAAGCCCAGGGCATAAGTCCATCTCCAACTCTTGCCGTGGATGCAAAGGCAAAGCAAATGAAAAAAGAAGGCCATAATATCATAGGATTTGGAGCAGGAGAGCCAGATTTTGATACACCGGAATTTATTAAGACTGCGGCAGTATCGGCTATTAATAGCGGTTTTACAAAATATACGCCGGTTGGGGGTATTGAGGAACTCAAGTCAGCGGTATCAAATTATTTCAAAGATGAAATCGGAGTAAGTTATGCCACAGATCAAATATTGGTGTCAAACGGTGCAAAGCACAGCGTCTATAATGCTTTATACTGTCTTTTGAACCCAGGAGATGAGGTTTTAATTCCGGCTCCTTATTGGGTAAGCTATCCAGAAATGGTGAGATTGTGTGAAGGAGTTCCTGTTTTTGTACCAACATCTGAAAATAATAATTTTATCCTTAATTCGGAAATTTTAGAAAAATATATAACTGACAAAACTAAAGTCCTTATTATAAACAGTCCTAATAATCCATGTGGAAATATTTATCCTGAAGAAAATATAAAACAAATAGCAGAAATCGCGGCGAAGCATAATATTTTTGTTATATCAGATGAAATATATGACAAATTGATATATGATGGATTAAAACACACGAGCATTGCAGCAGTCAAAGATATGGCCGATAGAACTATAGTTATAAACGGAGTGTCAAAAACCTTTGCAATGACAGGGTGGAGGATAGGATTTGCTGCGGGGCCTAAACAGCTTATAAAAGCCATGGAAAATTTCCAAAGTCACGCTACGTCCAATCCAAATTCAATTGCCCAAAAAGCAAGCGTTGAAGCTTTAACAAATCCCCTAAGGCACGAAACAATTGCAAAAATGGTTAAAGAATTTTCAGATAGAAGAATATATATGGTTAATAAAATTAATCAAATCAACAATTTATCTTGCAATATGCCTAATGGAGCATTTTACGTATTTGTAAACATCTCAAAAACCTTTGGGAAAGAATGTCAAGGCAAGATAATTCAGAATTCTACAGATTTCAGTGAAGTATTGCTGGAAAAATATGAAGTAGCTATTGTCCCAGGGGTGGCATTTGGAGCAGATGAATATATAAGATTATCGTATGCCACATCTATGGAGAATATCAAGGAAGGCCTTGATAGGCTTGAGAGTTTCGTCAATATAATCAAATAAACTTGTTTAACAGACAAATAGAACAAATACCAAAGGCATATTCCTTTGACATTACAAAAAAATTATTGTATAATAAAAATTGTCACCGAGGGGAGTAGCTCAATTGGTAGAGTAGCGGTCTCCAAAACCGTTGGTTGCGGGTTCGAGTCCTGTCTCCCCTGCCATTTTAAAACTAAATATTTATTAAAAATGTGTATAATGTCCTTTACATTCAAACAAACATAAAATAATTTGCCTCTTTTAATAACCACAAAAAGAGGCAAATTATTTTCTACATCTTTACTAGCTTATAAGCTCCTGGCCTTATCTGACTTGCGTTTTGCACTTTTTGATAAATTTTATCTCAAGTTTACATAAGATATATTATCGGACGTTGTATTTAATTAATTATTCCTCCTCCCTCCTCTATTATGAGATAAAGCTTCATTAAAACCGCTAAATTTGCGTTTACAGCCTTTTTATATGGTATAATAAATGTTAATATACTTAATATACGCAAACTTTTAAGTAAACTTTTTTTGGAGTGATTTTTAAAATCATGTGGGATGATCTAACTGCACGGCAAAAACAAATACTTGATTATATATGTAGCTATTCGAGTTTAAAGGGTTACCCTCCCTCCGTTCGTGAAATATGCAAAGCTACTAATTTGAAATCCACTGCTACAGTCCATGGCTACCTTACTCAACTAGAGAAAAAAGGTTATATTAAGCGTGAAATGCAAAAACCAAGGGCTATTGAAGTTACAGATGCAAATTCTCCATATACATCTGTAAGCAACAATAATGTAGTTAAAATACCCCTTGTTGGAAAAGTCACAGCAGGTCTGCCTATTCTCGCTCAAGAAAATATTGAGGAGTTTTTTGCTTTCCCTAAAGAAATGATACCAACTAGCGATGATAATGTATTTATGCTACTTGTAAAAGGCGATAGCATGATAGGCGTCGGAATTTTAGACGGCGATTATGTTATAGTGCAATCAACAACTACTGCGGAAAACGGTGATATTGTAGTTGCTCTTATTGAAGATGAAGCAACTATAAAAAGGTTTTATAAAGAAGAGAATCATTTTAGACTTCAACCTGAAAATCCTTTTATGGAACCTATAATAGTAAGCAGTCTTCGCATATTAGGTAAAGTAATAGGCCTTTATAGAAAGTTTTAGCAGTGATTTTGGTTTTTAAAGATTTCTCAAAGCTTGAAGACCGCTTAAAATTCCAAGTTTTGCCTGAAAAAAGTTTATACCTCCTTGAACATACACGATATAAGGTTCCTCAAGAGGAGCATCAGCGCTAAACTCAATCGAAGAACCTTGTATAAAACTTCCCCCTGCCATAATTACCTTATGATTATATCCCGGCATTTCAGATGGCTCAGGTTTTACGTGAGAGTCTACAGGACCTACTTTTTGTATCCCCTGACAAAAATTAATCAATTTGTCCTTACTACCTAACTCAATAGCAGTTACGATATCGGTTCGCTTATCGCTGTATTTTGGATAAACCTTAAATCCCATATCTTCCATGATTTTAGAGGTAAAAACTGCACTTTTTACAGCTTCTCCTACTACCATTGGTGCGTAAAAAATCCCTTGGGCTATCAGACGATTTGCAAAAATAGATGGACCGCAATTTTTATTAAGTCCGGGAGCCGCCAGTCGATAAAAGCACTGCTTTATAAGCTCACTTTTTCCTACTACATATCCTCCGGTAGGCGCTATTCCGCCGCCAAGATTTTTTATCAGCGAGCCGGCACATAAATCAGCTCCTACTTCTATCGGCTCTCGCGTCTCTACAAGTTCCCCGTAGCAGTTATCAACAAAGCAAATTATATCGCTTTTCAAATCTTTAATATAAGAGATAAGCTCTTGAATAGTATCTATACTTAAAGATGGCCTTAAACTGTAGCCCCTGGATCGCTGAATCAGTACCATTTTAGTTTTTGATGTTATACAATCTTTAATTGCTTCAAAATCAGGTTTACCGTCTTTTAAGTCTACTTCCCTATACCCTATCCGATAGTCCGCTAAAGAGCCGCAATTTTTTCCATAAACTATACTTCCAAGAGTATCATACGGCGCACCTGTTGCGCTTAAAAGCTCATCATCAGGTCTTAATATCCCTAAAAGGCATAAAGTTATTGCATGGGTGCCGGATATTATTTGAGGTCTTACAAGAGCATCTTCGGCCCTGAAAATGCTTTTAAAAATCTCTTCTATGGCTTCCCTTCCCATATCATTGTATCCATACCCCGTCGAATCTGTAAGGTGATAATCGCTAAGCGAAGACTTGCGCATAGCATCTAAAACCTTTATTTGGTTAAATTCAACCTTTTCTTCAATTGCTGCAAATATCGGAGTAATCTCTTCTTCTATTTTTCTTGTTTTTTCAATAATATCAGCATCTATTCCATAATTTTCCATTGCAATTTTATCTGCTTCATTAAATACATGTTTCACCTTATTATATTCCCCTTTATAAAAAGTATGCAAAAGAATAAGTATTGCAAACCGCAAGGCAAGATTGCAATACTTATCCAATAGTTATCTTACTCAACACTCGTTTTTAGATCTAGCTTTCTTTTTCCTGCTCTATCAGCTGATTTAGATTAATATTTACCGTTTTTGAAGGTGCTATAGTTGAAACTGCATGTTTATAGACTAATTGTTGCTTATTGTCGGATTCTAACACAATTGTAAAATTATCAAAACCTCTTACTACACCCTTTAACTGAAAGCCATTTACTAGATATATGGTTATTGGGATATTGTCCTTTCGAATTTGATTTAGAAAATTGTCTTGAAGATTTATTTGAGCTTTTGCCATTTTCGTTCTCCTTTCGCATCGATTGCAATTATTTTTTTACTTGTATTTAATATTCTAGGTATTTCTCGTTTTTCCTTCAATACTTTCAATTATCTTTGCTGCGATCTTTTCTTTCCCCTGTTCTAATATATCAAGCCAAATAATGTTTTGATCACGTAAAAACCATGTGTACTGCCGTTTTGCATAGCGCCTTGTATCTCTTGCAATCAAATCTATTGCCTCATCTAAAGTAAGTCTTCCTTCTAAATACTGGATAACCTGACGGTAACCTAAACCTTGCATTGATTTTAGATTTTTATCATAACCCATTTCTAAAAGTTTTTCTACTTCATCAATAAAGCCCTTTTCTATCATAGAAACTACTCTTTTGTTTATTCGCCTATAAAGTTCATCTCTGGGCATTGTAAGGCCGAATATAAGTAAATCATAAGGGCTTTTTCCCATTTTCGTCATTTTTACATAATATGAAAAGGGCTTTCCGGTAGTTTTGCACACCTCTAATGCCCTTATAATTCGTCTTAAATTGTTAGGATGAATTTTTGCTGCAGCTTCAGGATCAATTTGTACAAGCTGGTTATATAAATAATCGGCTCCCTTTTCCTCAGCTTCCTTTTTTAGGTGCTCCCTTAGATTTTCGTCTTTTCCAGCAGGTGAAAAAGTATAATCATAACACAGAGCGTTTATATAAAAACCTGTACCTCCCACTACTAACGGTATCTTATCGTTCTGGTATATTGATTTTATGCATGATTTTGCCCTTTTTTGAAAGTCAGCAGCGCTAAATTCTTCATCAGGGTATACGATGTCAATCATATGGTGAGGTACCAATTCTCTTTCTTCTATTGTGGGTTTGGCTGTCCCAATATCCATGTAGCGGTATATTTGCATAGAATCAGCAGAAACTATCTCAGAACCAATCTTTTGAGCAATTTCTATAGCAACCTCGCTTTTGCCTACTGCAGTAGGACCGACTATAGCTACTAATAAATCTTTTTTATTCTGCATAAAATTTACAATCCTTTTAGAAATTAATTTACAGCCTCGCCGATTAAACACCAGGTATGTGACTCGGTAATTTTTACATCAGCAAGGTGACCGATTAATTCTTTTGGGCCGACAAAATTTACTAATTTATTTGTTCTCGTCCGGCCGGAGAGTTTTTGAGCATCGTTTTTGCTCTCTCCCTCAACTAGAACTTCTTGAACAGTTCCAACTAATTCATTGTTTTTCCGCTTCGTTATGGAATCTTGCAGTTCCATAAGCCTTTTTAGACGCTCCTTCTTTATTTCATCATCTATCTGATCTTCCATTTGAGCTGCAGGGGTTCCGATTCTTTTTGAATATATAAAAGTAAAAGCAGAATCAAATTCTATGGTTTTCACCAGATCTAGTGTATCTAAAAAATCTTCTTCAGTTTCTCCCGGAAAACCTACTATTATATCAGTGGTAATAGAAATATTCGGAATGGCATCCTTTAATTTATTTACTAATTCTATATAATGTTCTCGTGAATAATGCCTATTCATTTTTTTTAGAATTCGACTGCTTCCCGACTGAACCGGTAAATGAATATGTTCGCATACTTTTTCGCATTCTTTCATTGCAAGTACTAGTTCATCAGACAGATCTTTTGGATGAGATGTTATAAACCTTATTCGCTCGATACCTTCTATTTCGTTTATCTTTCTTAAAAGTTCCGGGAAATCAAAAGGCTTATCTAAATTTTTACCATATGAATTTACATTCTGCCCCAAAAGATTAATTTCCATAAATCCTTCATCGGCAAGCGTTTTTACTTCCCTTAGAATATCCTCCGGCAGGCGGCTTACTTCTCTTCCTCTTACGTATGGTACTACGCAATAAGTACAATAGTTATTGCAGCCATAAGTAATTGGCACCCATGCTTTAATCGAGCTTGTGTGCTTTACTTCAAGGTTCTCAGCAAGATCAGAATTACCGGCCAAAGCAGCCGTTATTGAATCAATTCGCCTGCATTCCTCTATAAGCTCTGGCAGCTTATTAACATTTTTAATGCTAAAAAGAATATCTACATAAGGAAGCTTTTTTGAAATATATTCTACCACATGAGGTTGTTGAACCATGCATCCTGAGATTGCAATAGTAAAGTTAGGATTTCGCTGCTTAAAGTATTTAAGTTGGGCAATTCTGCCATAAACTTTTCTTTCGGCATTTTCTCGAATGCAGCAGGTGTTTAGTACAACAACATCTGTGTCTTTAAGCGTTTCTGACGGCTCATAGCCTGCTTTTTCTAGCACTCCTGCTATAACTTCACTATCATGTATATTCATTTGACATCCATAAGTAAATATTTTGTACTTCATAAATACCACTTCCTTGCTTTACCCTTACTGCAAAAATAGTTTATGGGTCCGCGTAATTATATTCAGGACAAAGTTCCTTTGCTTTTTCCAAGGCTTTATTAAAGTCGCTCCAGACCAACCATTTAACCTGAGTTAAAGCCTTACCGCCTTGCCTTAAAATGTATGCCGGGTGAAAGGTAGGCATAATCCAATAATCCCTTACATTTATCCACTGTCCCCGCTCCTTCATTATGCTGCTTCCGGGTTTAAAATAGTTAAAAGGCACGGCACCTAGTGCGATTATTACCTTGGGCTTGATTATAGATAATTCCAATTCTAATATATGAGAACATGCTTTAATCTCCTTTTGCAGCGGAGTCCTGTTTTGAGGAGGGCGACATTTTATTACATTTGTTATATAGACTTTTTCTCTGCTTACATTCAATTTGTCTAAAATAGTTGTAAGCAGCTTACCTGCTTTTCCTACAAAAGGACGTCCTTCTTTATCTTCATCAAAGCCCGGACCTTCGCCGATTAAAACTAAAGGGGAATTAAGGGCTCCTTCACCGGGCACTTTTTGAGTATGGGTTTCTAAGGTGCAGAGCATACAATTATTGCACTTATTTGTATACTCTATCAGTCTTTTATATAAGTAATCCCTCTCTTTGACAGCTTGGTCATTATCGAGTCTTAATGTGCGAAGAATGTCATCAGTATTAGTTTCATTTAAATTAAATTCCATCTTTAAATCTAAAAGCAGTTTTACTATTTCCGGAAGCTTTATTTCATCAGCAGCAAGTGTCTTTTTTATTTCATTTTCAAGCACAGCCTTGTCCCTCTTTGTAAACTGATTTTAAATTGCTATGGTATATTATACCATATGGCGGTGTTTAAGTGAACCGCTTAAAGATATTCACTAGTTCATATTAAACCACTAAAAGCGGCTTGAAAGTTGGAAAATTCAAAGCCGCTTTTGTTATAAAATAATATGCTACTTCATACAGGATATACGTCAAATTTATCTTTTTGAACTAGGTTACTGTCAATTTTATATTTTTTGGCTTGACGCTCTTGAAAAAACTTAAGGGCAATTTGCGGGAATAATGCATATGTCAAAACATCTTCTTCTTGCTCCATATAATAGGAAATTTCTTTGCGGTATTTATCTAAAGCCGGTTCTAACAAGTCTGCAGGTCGGCACTCAATTACTTCTTCATCTCCTATTATTTTCTTCTTTATTTCTTCTTTTATTGGTGCCGGCGGTCTGCCGTAAAGCCCTTTTACGTAATTTTTAACTTCATTTATAACTACTTTGTAACGTTCCCCGGTAATAACATTGACAACTGCTTGCGTGCCAACTATTTGGCTTGTAGGTGTGACTAGCGGAGGATAGCCCAAATCTTCCCTTACACGCGGTACCTCTTTTAGCACTTCAGGAAGTTTATCTAAAGCATTTTGTTCCTTTAATTGGCTGGTTAAATTAGAAAGCATACCGCCCGGTATTTGATAATTGAGCACCATTGTATCCACCATTGTTATAATGCTGTCGATTTTATAATGGCTTCTAACTTCTTTAAAATAATCCGAAATACTGGAAATATACTCTAGATCAAGCTTTGTATCGTAGGGTGTGTTTCTCAACACTGCTATCATGGTTTCCGTTGGGGGTTGGGATGTGCCAAGAGCAAATGGCGATAAAGCCGTATCTATTATATCTACTCCGGCTTCGATAGCCTTGAGATAACTCATAGAAGCCATGCCGCTGGTATAATGGCTGTGAAGTTGAATTGGGACACTTACTTCCTTTTTTAGCTTGGAAACCAGCTCATAAGCATCATATGGAGCCAAAAGGCCTGCCATGTCTTTAATACATATGGAGTCAACGCCTAATTTTTCTAACTCCTTTGCCATGCTTACATAATACTCATTATTGTGAACAGGACTTATAGTATAAACAACTGTTCCCTGAGCGTGTGCCCCCACTCGCTTAGTTACCTCAATTGATTTTTCTAAGTTTCGTATATCATTTAATGCGTCAAATATACGAATGATATTTATACCATTTTCAACTGATTTTTTTATAAATAACTCTACAACATCATCAGGGTAATGATGATAACCTAAAAGGTTTTGACCTCTAAGAAGCATCTGCAGTGGGGTATTCTTGATGGCCTTTCTCAATTTTCGAAGCCTATCCCATGGATCTTCGTTTAAAAAGCGAATACATGTATCAAAGGTAGCTCCGCCCCACATTTCAAGAGAATAATAACCAACTTTATCAAGCTTTTCAGCTACCGGCAGCATCTCGTCTGTTTTCATTCTAGTTGCTACAAGGGATTGATGAGCATCTCTTAAGATGGTGTCGGTTATTCTAACTTGCTTTTGCTGCAATTTAATTCCCCTTTACTAACTATATTTAGGTTTTTTACAGGAAAGCCTATAAACCCTAGGCGGACGATTTTATCCACCATATAATGAAAGCAGTATTCCTGCGGCAATTGCAGTTCCTATAACTCCTGCCACATTCGGTCCCATAGCATGCATCAAAATAAAATTACCGGGTTTTTCTTCTTGAGCCACAACCTGAGATACTCTAGCCGCCATAGGCACAGCTGAAACTCCGGCGGAGCCAATCAAAGGATTTACTTTTCCACCTGAAAAAATGTACATAAGCTTTCCGAAAAGGATACCCGCTGCAGTTCCTACTGCAAAAGCGGCAAGTCCGAGTAATAATATTTTGATAGTTTCCCATCTGAGAAAATTTTCGGCGTTTGCTGTAGCGCCTACAGTCACACCTAAAAATATTGTAACAATATTTATAAGTTCATTTTGCGTGGTCTTTGACAATCTATCGACTACGCCACACTCTCTAAAAAGATTACCTAACATTAAGCAGCCGATAAGCGCTGCAGCGCTTGGAACCAAAAAGCCGGCAAGTATTGTAACTACTATTGGGAACACGATTTTTTCAATTTTAGATACAGGTCTTAACTGTTCCATAGTAACTTCCCGCTCTTTCTTTGTGGTAAGGGCGCGCATAATAGGCGGCTGGATTATAGGCACGAGAGCCATATAGGAGTAAGCGGATATTGCTACAGCTCCAAGGAGATGAGGAGCAAGCTTACTTGTAAGAAATATAGCTGTAGGACCATCTGCTCCACCTATTATTCCTATGGAAGCAGCCTCTTTAAAATTAAAGCCCAAAAGCGCGGCACCTAAAAAGCTCGTAAAAACGCCGAACTGGGCAGCAGCTCCAAGCAGCAGACTTTGGGGATATGCTATAAGCGGGCCGAAGTCTGTCATAGCACCTACTCCCATAAATATTAGCGGCGGATATATATCAAGTTCCACCCCTCTATAAATCCAATAAAGAAAGTTGCCTTTTGCCATAAGATTTGCCTGAGGGATATTGGCAAGCAGCATTCCAAAGCTTATCGGCACTAGAAGAAGCGGCTCATATTTTTTTCCTATGGCGAGATAGAGCAAAAAACATGCTATCCCTATCATTATGGCTTGCTGAAAGGTTAGGTTTGCATAGCCGGTTCCGGCAAAAAAATTTATTGCTTTATCAAGCACATCCATCACTCCATTGATGCTAATTTTGTGTTTTATTCAAAAGTTGCAAGTAGATCACCGGTATTTACTGATGAGCCTTCCACTACGTCAATGGAGACTACTGTACCATCTTCCGGAGCCAGGATTTCATTTTCCATTTTCATGGCTTCAAGCACCATAACTACATCACCTTTTTTTATCACATCACCGGGTTTTTTCTTAATAGATAGGATGGTGCCTGGCATTGGAGCCACTATTTTTTGTGCGCCTGAGGCTTTTGAAGAAGCGGGCTTGGCTTTAGGTTTAGCTGTTTCTTGAGATATTTGTGCTGTATTAATAGATTCTTGCTTTTTGTTTCCTAGCTCATCTTGAACATTTTTTACGCCCACTTCCTCGACTTCAACTTCGTAAGTCTTTCCTTCGACAGTTATCTTATATTTTTTCATTTGCAGATTTCTCCTTTCTTTATGTCATGGACTATGTGGCTTCTTGTGTTCTCGATTCGAGAAGTTACAGCCCATACTGGGGATTTTTGATGAATCTGGCGTATTGAATTTACCTTAAGGTTTATGGTGGAAGTTTCCAAATAAGCAGCAACTGCAGCAGTAATTATTGCGATAAGCTCGGAATCATCTTGCAGATTCTCAGATTGTGTTTTGCCATTAATAACTTCATCGACAAAATTCTCCTCTTTTACCTCGGCAGATGCTTCTATCTGAGAAATTTTTGCCCTTTTTAAACTTGCTGCAGGGTAAAAAACTATCCTCGAAAGCTGTAAAATAATCGATAATACATAGAGCGTAAGTATTACAAGGCCCATGCCGAATAGCGTGGTTTTTAAAGATTCAGTAATTATTTGTAAAGTCGTCATGGTTATGCCTCCTTATACAGGAATATTGCCGTGTTTTTTGGCCGGCCTTGTCTCAGCTTTTGATATTAGCATTTCTAGAGCTGATATAAGTTTTGTTCTGGTTGCAGCAGGAGCTATTACATCATCTACATAACCCCGAGATGCAGCTTGGAATGGATTTGCAAAGTTATTCCTATATTCTTCTATTTTCTGATTCCTTGTTTCAATGGGATCATCAGAGCTTTCAATTTCTTTTTTAAATATTATATTTGCAGCTCCGTCAGGACCCATTACTGCTATTTCGGCAGTAGGCCATGCAAACACTTGATCTGCTCCAAGATGTCTGGAACACATAGCTATATACGCACCGCCATAAGCCTTTCTGGTGATAACAGTAAGCTTTGGAACAGAGGCTTCTGAATATGCATATAAAAGTTTTGCCCCATGCCTTATAATTCCTCCTTGTTCTTGGGCAACGCCAGGAAGATAGCCGGGAGTATCAGTAAAAGTAATGAGGGGTATATTAAATGCATCACAAAAACGAATAAACCTCGAAGCTTTATCTGATGCATCTATATCAAGGCATCCAGCAAGATAGCGAGGCTGATTTGCAATAATCCCCACACTGTGGCCTGCAAGCCTTGCAAAACATGTTACGATGTTTTGAGCATACATCGGCTGAACTTCAAGAAACTCTTGATCATCAACTATATGTCTTATTATATCCTTGATGTCGTAAGGCTTATTTGGATCTATCGGTATTATATCGTTTAATTCTGGCACCATCCGCGTTGAAGGATCATCTGTTTTCTTATAAGGAGGATCCTCTAGATTGTTGGAAGGTATGTATGATAGAAGTTTTTTTATTTGTTCAAAGCATTCCTCTTCACTACTGCTTATAAAGTGTGCGACGCCGCTTTTTTGGCTGTGAGCCGCAGCACCTCCCAATTCTTCATCACTTACTTCTTCTCCTGTTACTGCCTTTATTACCTGGGGGCCCGTTATAAACATTTTGCTTATACCTGAAACCATAAACACAAAGTCTGTAAGGGCGGGAGAATATACGGCGCCGCCTGCACATGGACCTAATATTACGGAAAGCTGAGGTATAACGCCTGAAGACATAGTGTTTCGGTAAAAGATCTCCCCAAATCCCTTTAACGCATCTACACCTTCCTGAATCCTTGCACCTCCGGAATCGTTAAGACCGATAAAGGGTGCCCCTGTCTTTTGAGCCATATCCATTACTTTGCAAATCTTTGCCGCATGCATTTCTCCAAGGGATCCGCCCATTGTTGTAAAGTCCTGAGCAAATACAAAAACCAATCGTCCGTCAATTGTTCCGTAGCCTGTGACAACACCTTCTGCAGGAACTTTAGTATTTTGCATGCCGAATTGAATAGAGCGGTGTTCAACAAATGCATCAATTTCGACAAAACTGTCTTTGTCTAAAAGTTTCTCTATTCTTTCTCTTGCAGTAAGCTTACCGCTTTCATGCTGTTTTTGTATGCGTTTTTCCCCACCACCTGCTTCTATTTCTTTTCGTTTTTGCTCAAGCGCCTTGATTTTTGCTTCAATGTTTTCCATTGTTGTTTGCTCTGCCTCCTTATCGTTCGCATAATTCGATTAAAATGCCATTTGTGCTTTTAGGATGAATAAATGCAATTTTAGCACCGCCTGCTCCCATTTTTGGTTCTTCATCTATCAGGCGGATACCTTTTTGCTTTAAATCATCTAACTGTGCTTTTATATCATCAACTTTTAAAGCTATATGTTGAATGCCCTCACCGCGCTTTTCTATAAATTTAGCAATGGGGCCTTCGGCGCCCAATGGCTCCAAAAGCTCTATACGCGTATCGCCTAATAAAATCCCTACAGTTTTTACTTTCTGTTCCTCAACTGTTTCAATTTCAGAGACTTTAAGGCCTAGAGCTTCTGTGTAAAATTTTGCTGCATCTTGTATATTGCTTACTGCTATGCCGATATGGTCAATTTTTTCTATCATTAGAATATTCTCCCTCCATTCTTGATAATATGATATGAGCTGCCGAATAAGGATCAGTTTCTCTTTTTAATATTTTTTCAGCAAATACCTCAAGTTCCGCAGAAAATCTATTTTTAATTTTATCTATATAAATCTCATAGACTAATTCTTGAAGCTCCTGTTTTAAATGGTCTTTACGCCTGCCATAAAGCATGTTTGTGCCCATTAGTATATTATATACTTGGTTTATGGCAAGCTCAAGCTCCTCTATTCCAAAGGCGGTATGGGCAATAGTCTTTAAAATTGGAGGAACAAAAGAATTTTTAGCATGAGAAAGTTCAAGGTTCATTTTTATTTGGCTTACAAGGCGGTCTGCCCCATCTAAATCTGCTTTATTTACTACAAATATATCTCCGATTTCCATGATACCCGCTTTTATTACTTGGACTTCATCGCCCATTCCCGGCACAAGCACTAATACTACGATATCAGCTAGACTTATTATATCTACTTCTGACTGTCCGACACCCACCGTTTCTACTATTATATAATCCATTCCGGCAGCATCAAGGATTTTTACTGCGTCAAAACAGGCCTGGGCAAGCCCGCCAAGTCTTCCTCTGGTGCCCATGCTCCTAATATATACCCCTTCATCTTTTGTAAGTTCCTGCATTCTTATTCTGTCTCCTAGGATTGCGCCTCCCGTAAAAGGACTGGTAGGGTCTACTGCAAGAATCCCAACTGTTTTATTTTTTTCTCGCAACCTTTTTGCAAGCTGGCATATCAATGTACTTTTACCGGCGCCGGGAGGACCGGTTACTCCTAAAACCAAAGCTTTTCCGGTAAATCTATATATTTCTTTTAATATATCAAAAGCCTTTTCAGGCTCGCTTTCTATGAGAGTAATTGCTTTTGCAATACTTCGCTTATCTTTTTTTAAAATTCCATCTACTATATCCATAAAGTGAGCCTTCTCTATTATCTAATCTTTTTTAACATTATCTTTAATAAACTCTACTATTTTAGAGGTAGGTGTGCCTGGAGTAAATATTTCTTTGATGCCTATTTCCTTTAGGTAGGGAATATCTTCTGCAGGTATAACACCACCTGCAATAACCATAATGTCAAGAGCATTCTTTTCTTTTAAAAGCTCCATTATGCGAGGGAAAATAACGTTGTGAGCACCGGAAAGGATCGAAAGCCCTATGACATCTACATCTTCTTGGATAGCAGATTCTACTATTTGTTCGGGAGTTTGCCTAAGGCCTGTATAAATAACCTCCATACCTGCGTCGCGGAGTGCTCGTGCAACAACCTTTGCTCCCCTGTCATGGCCATCAAGACCGGGTTTTGCTACTAGGACCCGTATGGGTTTTGAACTTGCCAAAAAATCACCCTCTTTATATGTTTATAGAAGCCTTGTATTCGCCAAACACACTGCGCAGTGCGTCACATATCTCACCTAAAGTGCAGTAGGCTTTAACACATTCTATTATTGGCGGCATTAGGTTTTTGCAAGTCTTAGCGCAGTCTTTTAGGTTATTTAAAGCCTCACTAACCTTTGAATTATCCCTTGATGCCTTAAGTTCCCTTAATTTTTCTATTTGAAACCTTGCTACTGCAGGGTCAACTTTTAACAAACCTCGAGGCGGCTCTTCCTCAATTTGATATTTGTTCACGCCAACTACTATGCGATTTCCTGATTCTATCGCCATTTGATAGTCGTAGGCACTATCCTGTATTTCTTGCTGCATGAAGCCATTTTCTATAGCTTTTACTGCTCCGCCCATTTTATCGATTTTTTCAATATACTTGTTTGCGCTTTCTTCAATCATATCTGTAAGATTTTCTATATAATAAGAACCGGCAAGAGGATCCACAGTTTCAGTAATCCCGCTTTCATGAGCTAATATCTGCTGAGTGCGCAGGGCTATCCTTACAGAATCTTCAGAGGGTAACGCAAGGGCTTCATCCCGAGAGTTTGTATGAAGAGATTGAGTGCCGCCAAGAACCGCCGATAAAGCTTGAATAGCTACTCTTACGATATTGTTGTCAGGCTGCTGAGCCGTCAAAGTAGAACCTGCAGTTTGTGTATGAAATCTGAGCATCATTGAACTGGGGTTCTGGGCATTAAATCTTTCTTTCATTATTTTTGCCCACAGTCTCCTTGCGGCTCTAAATTTTGCAACTTCTTCGAACAAATCATTATGGGCATTAAAGAAAAATGAAAGTCTTGGGGCAAAATCATCTATCGCAAGGCCGGCTTTTATAGCAGCTTCGACATAAGCTATGCCGTCAGAGAGAGTAAACGCTACTTCTTGAACGGCTGTAGCACCTGCCTCTCTGATGTGATAACCGCTAATACTTATAGTATTCCATTTTGGCATGTAACGCGAGCAAAATTCAAATATGTCCGTTATTAGGCGCATTGAAGGTTCTGGAGGAAAAATATAGGTGCCTCGAGCTATATATTCCTTTAGTATATCGTTTTGGATAGTTCCTGAAAGCTCCTCTAATGGCACACCCTGATTTTGAGCAAGAACTATGTACATAGCAAGCAACACGGCAGCAGGAGCATTTATCGTCATTGATGTGCTTACCTTATCTAATGGAATTCCATCAAATAAGAGTTCCATATCTTTTAGGGAGTCAATTGCAACACCAACTTTACCTACTTCTCCTTGAGATAGAGGGTGATCTGAATCGTATCCCATTTGAGTGGGCAGATCAAAGGCCACGCTAAGTCCTGTTTGACCCTGTGAAAGTAAAAATTTATATCTATTATTAGATTCCTCGGCAGTTCCATATCCTGCATACTGTCTCATAGTCCAGAGCCGACCTCTGTACATGGTAGGATATATCCCGCGCGTGTAAGGAAATTCCCCTGGAAATCCTAAATCCTCTAAATAATCGAAATCCTGCATATCTAATTCTGTATACAATCTTTTAATCTCTATTCCGGAATTCGTGTAAAAATTATCACATCTTTCCGGCCTTTTCTCCAAAGCCTTCCTCGTTTTTTCTTCCCATTTCTTTTGGCATTCCAAAAGTTTTTCGAAGGAGTCTTTGTCTTTCATAAGATATTCCTCCTCCTTATTTTTATTCTTAAATTTAATAGTATAATACTTTATAAAAAAAGGCAATAAACCAAATCATCAAAACTGCTATATTAACAGTAGCATTTATTTAGCAATTAGCACTACCCCTGCTGTATAAACAGAGATAGTGCTTGCTTTGCTGTATTGTTTATATTAATCCTCTAAGTCTTATAGTCTCCGAAATTCGATTAATAGCTGCCAAATATGCCGCTTGTCTTAAAGTAACATTTAAACTGCAATGCATATCATAAACATTGTCGAAGGCCTTAACCATTAATGAATCTAATCTTTGTATAACTTCTTCTTCAGTCCAGTAAAAATTCATCAAGTTTTGAACCCATTCAAAATAGGATACAGTAACGCCACCGGCATTGCTTAAGATATCAGGAAATACCAAGATTCCTTTTTCTTCTAAGATTTTATCAGCCTCCGGAGTAGTTGGACCGTTTGCGCCTTCAACTATAACTTTAGCTTTTATTTTAGGAGCAACATCTTTGTCTATTGCATTTTCCAGTGCTGATGGAACTAATACATCTACATCAAGTGCCCAGAATTCATCAAGGCTTATTCTCTTTACTTCCGGATAGTTCTTAACACTTCCGTATTTAGCTTTGTAGTCGAAAAGTTTTTCTACATCAAGACCATTTTCATCATACAGCACATAATCCTTACCTGCCACAGCAACTATTTTTGCTCCAAGCTCTTTACAAAAGAGTGCTGTGTAACCGCCTACATTGCCAAAGCCTTGGAGGGCTATTTTAATTTTAGACATATCTAAGTTGAGCTTCTCGCATGCTTTTTTAATTACCACAGTCACTCCATATCCAGTTGCCTGGGTTCTTCCCAAAGAACCTCCTAATGGCACAGGTTTTCCGGTTACTACGCCGGGAACAGTATAACCTTTCAGCTTACTAAATTCATCCATAAACCAAGCCATGATTTGGGGGTTTGTGTTGACGTCGGGAGCGGGGATATCTTTTTCAGGTCCTATAATTGAACTAATCGCTCTTACGTAGCCTCTTGTTAGCCTTTCCAGTTCTCCCTTTGAAAGCTCGGACGGATTACAACACACTCCACCTTTACCTCCGCCGTAAGGGATGCCAACTACGGCGCATTTAAACGCCATCCACATAGAAAGGCTCTTTACTTCATCAAGACAAACATCCGGATGATACCTAAATCCGCCTTTTGTAGGCCCCATAAAAGAACAATACTGAGACCTGTAGCCGGTAAATGTTTTTACTGAGCCATCATCCATTTTTACCGGAATGTGAACTACAAGCACCTTTTCAGGCTCTTTGAGCAGTTCATAATAGGATTTGTCAAGGCCTAGTTTGTCACATGCCAGCTTGATCTCCTTTTGAACGGATTCAACTAAATTTGTTTCGGGCATAACAAAAACCCCTTTCATGTTTAGATTAAAAAATTTATTTCAATTTTATCAGTTGAAACCCCTCCTGTAAAGCGGTTTTATTAATTTTTTCTGTGCCTTTTGGCACCCTGTCAAGTACCGCTTTTTCAATTGCTTCCCTTGACACAGCACCTGTAGCTTCTGTCAGGACTCCGAGTGCTACAATATTTGCAACGATTATTCTGCCTACTTTTATTTGAGCAGTTTCTAATATAGGAACGCTAAGAACATTTAAAAAATCTTTAGGGGGTTTCATAGTTGAATCTATTATAAGGAGACCGTTTTCTTTTACATCGTTGACGTATTTTGTCATTGCTTCCTCAGTCAGGGCTAGAAAAACATCAGGATTTGAAACTTTAGGATAGTAAATCTCTTCATCGCTAATTATTACTTCAGCTTTACTTGCGCCGCCGCGAGCCTCCGGACCATAAGACTGGGTCTGTACTGCGTTTTTCCCGTCTAATATTGCAGCCTCAGCAAGTATGATTCCGGCTAAGATAAGTCCTTGGCCTCCTGAGCCGCTCAATCGTATCTCTATTGTGTCACTCATTTTTGGTTCCCCCTTGAGCTTTTTCGATGACCTTAGCATATTCCTTGGTATATTCAGGTGCGCTTTCTTCATAAAACTCTCCAATGACGATTTTGCCTGAAAGCTCCTGACTAGAAAGTTTTGCAGCTGTTTTGACTGTGACAGAAAGATCTCTGATATTTTCCATCATAGCAACAGGAGAACCCATTTTATTTTTGCGGCCAAAATATGTTGGGCATATAGCTACGGCGTCTATTACCGAAAAGCCATCGTGATTTATTGCCTTTTCTATTAATTTTATTAATTGAGGAACATGATAAACAGTTCCTCTTGCTACATAAGTAGCGCCTGCGGCCTCAGCCAGTTTGCATAAATCAAAGCTTCTGTCAATGTTGCCATAGGGAGCTGTGGTAGCATATGCACCTTTTGGCGTCATTGGAGAATATTGGCCGCTGGTCATTCCATATATATTGTTATTAAAAACTATCGTAGTAATATCTATATTCCTCCTAGCTGCATGAATAAAGTGGTTGCCGCCTATGGCGGAGCAATCTCCATCACCTGTAAGAACTATAACTTTAAGGTCCGGATTTGCCATTTTAATGCCGGTAGCAAATGCCAGCGCTCTTCCATGAGTAGTATGAAGCGTATTAAAATTTAAATAACCCGTCGCTCTAGATGAGCAGCCTATACCGGATACGATGCATACTTTGTCTTGGTTGAGCTTTAGATTATCAATAGCTCTTACAACAGCACCCATTATGATGCCATTGCCACAGCCTGGGCACCATATATGAGGAAGTTTATCTGTTCTGAAATACTTTTCTAATTCCTTACGCATCTTTGGCCACTTCCTTAACTTTATCAATTATTTCCCATGGAGTTATTAATTCACCGCTGTATTTGTTAAGACCATCAACTTTAAATGCGCCTTCGGCAGTGGCCTTAACTTCTTGTATGAGCTGACCGTAATTCATTTCAGCTACTATTAGGTGCTTTACAGAAGTATTGACAAGTTCTAAAATAGCCTTACTGGCAAAGGGCCAGATTGTTTTTAATCTCAGCATGCCGACTTTCAAACCCTCTTGCCTTAAGACCTTTATTGCCTGCAATGTTGAACGAGCAGTGGAACCAAAAGTGACTATAACTATTTTTGCATCATCTGTATAAACATTTTCATAGTCTATGATATCATCTAGATTATCATATATTTTGCTCATTAGTCTTGAAATCAGTTCTTTTGTAACAGCAGGATTCGTAGACGGAAATCCTGAAGCATCATGAATAAGACCAGTTACATGAAAAGGAACTCCCTTACCGAAATCTACTATTGGAGGAATTTTATCCCCATCATAATCCATATAAGGTTTATACGGAAGAGGTGAACCTTTAAATCTTTTTCTGTTGACTATTTCTACGTTCTGAATATCATCTAGCTCAACTCTTTCTCTCATGTGAGCTACAACTTCATCCATAAGTAAAATACAAGGCACCCTGTACTTTTCGGAAAGATTAAAAGCTCTTATTGCCATGTAATAGGTTTCCTTTACAGAATAGGGTGAAATGACTATTATAGGATGGTCTCCGTGAGTTCCCCACCTGGCCTGCATAACATCACCTTGGGCAGGAGATGTGGGCAAGCCTGTGCTCGGTCCCCCTCGCTGCACATCTACTATAACGCACGGCACCTCAGTAAGAGATGCAAATCCTATATTTTCTTGCTTTAGAGAAAATCCAGGGCCGCTAGTTGCAGTCATAGATTTTACGCCTGTAAGAGATGCCCCTATTACTGCTCCCATACTTCCAAGTTCATCTTCCATTTGAATAAATTTTCCTCCGACTTGAGGCAGCCTTTCTGCACATAATTCAGCAATTTCAGTAGATGGAGTTATGGGATATCCGGCATAAAAGCGCATACCGGCAGTTATGGCTCCTTCTACACAAGCTTCATTACCTTGCATAAGTATTGCTTTGTTATTCATCATCTTCACCTCCGACTACTATAGCATAATCCGGACATCTAAGTTCGCACAACTTGCAATTAGTGCAAGCGCTTAATCTGGCAACTGCCGGCCTGCCGTCTTCAGATGAGACGTAAACCTTTCTAGGACAAAAGGCTATACACAAACCGCACTTTTTACAAGCCTTTTCATCAATAATGATTTTTATATGTTTTTCAATCAAGATGATCATCGCTCCTGTCTTTCATTTCCTTTAACTTATAAAAATACTCTACCGGCACATTGAAACTCCCTAAAAGAAGGGGTGTTTCTCCGTGAGAATCTGAGCCCCCTGTCAAAAGCAGATTATTGTCTTTAGCCAATTTAGCATACAGCTGGATATCTTCTTTTGTGTGATCTTTATGAATCACCTCTATTCCTTTAATACCATATGAAATTAATTCGCTTACAATATTTTTATTTTTTAAGAGGCCTGGGTGCGCCAATATAGGTATACCGTGCTTTTTATATATTAAATCTACGGCGTAAAATGGAGTTATTTTTTCCTTTGGCACATAAGCAGGAGCATCTTTACTTAAATACTTTTCAAAGGCTTCTTCGATAGAATTTACATATCCCTTATCGCAAAGCACCATTGCTACATGAGGCCGGCCTATGGACGCACCTTTTGATTTTGCGAATACTTCATCTTCAAAAATATCAATCCCAAGAGATTGAAGCTTAGAAACAATTTTGTATATCCTTTTTTTGCGACCTTCTTGTAAATCTGTCAGGAATTCGTTTAAATTTTTATCGCAAAAGTCAATATAATACCCAAGGATATGAACTTCTTCACCAAAATATTCCGTACTAAACTCAATTCCCGGCACTACTTCTATACCCTTGTAAGATTTGGCTGCGTCTAGTGCCGGCTGTATTCCCTTGACAGTATCATGGTCTGTAATAGCTACTGCTTTTAGCTTAAGCTCAAAGGCTTTTTTTACTACTTGCTGTGGCGCAAGCAAGCCATCTGAAAATGTTGTGTGTACATGAAGATCTACATACATGAGTACATTTGCCCCCTAAACAGAAAACGACATTCAACTGATTAAAGCTGAATGTCGTAAACTTTTTTAAAAATTGTTACCCGCTTTTTAAACTTGAATTTTAACGCGGTTCAACGATCAGCTTTATGGCTGTCCTCTCCTGACCGTCAATTTCAATGTCAGTAAAAGCTGGGATACAAATTAAATCAACCCCGCTAGGTGCTACAAATCCTCTTGCTATAGCTACGGCCTTTACTGCTTGGTTTAAAGCTCCCGCGCCAACCGCTTGAATTTCGGCACCGCCTTTTTCCCTTAAAACACCTGCTAAAGCTCCTGCTACCGAATTAGGATTGGACTTAGCTGATACCTTTAACACTTCCATTGTTTAATTCCTCCCTGCATGATTTGCTTTTAATACTTTATTCTATATTTTTATAAAAAGTCCTTGTTTTTTTTAAAACTTTTGAGGAAATATTTTAATTTAAATATTTATTCCTTAATTCGTTGAATTCTCAAAGCTCGCCCTGTATTTTTATCTATATCCGCAACTACGCCATTTATTTCGGAGGGCCCTCCGGCAACTTCAAATCTTACCGGCATTTGTGTAAGAAATTTGTATAATACCTTGTCTTTTTCCACACCTATGACGGAATTTATAGGACCGGTCATACCTATATCTGTTATATATGCAGTCCCATTTTCCAGGATTCTTTCGTCAGCTGTCTGTACATGTGTGTGTGTCCCAACAACTAGAGATGCACGGCCATCAAGATACCAGCCCATAGCGATCTTTTCTGAGGTAGCTTCAGCATGAAAATCTACCACTATAATTTTTGTTTCTTTAGCTATTTCATTAATTATTTTGTCCGCAGTTCTGAAAGGACAATCAAGAGGAGGCATAAATGTTCTACCTGAAATATTCAAAATCCCAATCTTGCAATTTTGTCCGATTCTAGCTATTTGATAACCTTTGCCCGGACTTGCAGGATAATTAGCAGGTCTGATTATTCTTTCTTCAGAATCTATAAAATTAAATACATCCTTATTATCCCATATATGGTTTCCTGTTGTCATAAAATCTATGCCGCTTATAAAGAGATCTTGTGCGACCTTTTCAGTTATTCCGTTGCCGCCTGCTGCGTTTTCACCGTTTGCTATGGTAAAATCTATCTCGTATTTCCTTTTTAAAAAAGATAATTTTTCATGGATAACTGTCCTTCCGGGCCTGCCCACAATATCTCCTATCATTAAAATTCTAAGTGGTTTCAATAAGTTCAGCTCCTGGCTTTTTATCTATAAGTTGTAAAAAAGTGCGCAAAACGCGCACTTAATTATTTTGCATATTCTGTAACTCGAGTTTCTCGTATTACATTTACCTTAATCTGACCCGGATATTCTAACTCATCTTCGACTTTTTTAGCAATATTCCGCGCAATTTCTAAAACGCCTAAATCATCTACATCTTCAGGCTTAACCATAATTCGAATTTCTCGTCCCGCTTGAATTGCATAAGATTTTTCCACACCTGCAAAAGAATTCGCTATTTCTTCAAGCTTTTCCAAACGCTTTATATAAGCTTCCAAAGTTTCTCTTCTTGCTCCGGGTCTTGCAGCGGATATAGCGTCTGCCGCTTGAACTAATATAGCCTCAACAGTTTCCGGCTCCACATCGCTATGATGTGCTGCTATAGCATTTATTACTTCTTTAGATTCTCCGTATTTTTTAGCAAGCTCAGCTCCAAGCAAGGCGTGAGGACCTTCTGTTTCCTGATCTACGCTTTTTCCTATGTCATGCAAGAGACCTGCGCGCTTTGTAAGTTTTACATCCACGCCTAACTCTGCAGCCATAGCGCCGGCAAGATGTGCAACCTCTATAGAGTGATGGAGCACATTTTGACCGTAACTTGTTCTGTAGTATAGTTTTCCAAGGTATTTTATAAGATCGCTGTGAAGACCGTGAACGCCGGTATCAAATGTGGCCTTTTCGCCCTCTTCACGTATGGTATTTTCCACTTCTTTCTGGGCCTTTTCAACCATTTCTTCAATCCTTGCAGGATGGATCCTTCCGTCTAAAATCAGTTTTTCTAAGGCAATTTTGGCTACTTGTCGTCTAATAGGATCAAATCCGGAAAGGATAACTGCTTCAGGAGTATCATCAATAATAAGGTCTACACCGGTAAGAGTTTCTAATGCTCTAATATTCCTGCCTTCTCTGCCGATGATTCTCCCCTTCATTTCATCACTTGGCAATGCAACTACAGATACCGTTGTTTCTGCAACTTGATCTACTGCACATTTTTGTATGGCATATGAAATAATTTCTTTTGCGCGCTTCTGCGCCTCTTCCTTTGCCTGAGCTTCAATTTCCTTAATCATTATAGCTGCATCATGACGAACCTCGTCTTTTACCTTATTGAGCAAAAATTCTTTTGCTTCTTCGGTGGTCATAGATGAAATCCGTTCAAGCTCAGCAATTTGCTTCATATATAATTCATTGACCTTTTCATGAAGCTGATTAATTTCAGCTTGCTTTTTGACGACTAATTCTTCCTTTTTTTCTATTGATTCCATTTTTTTGTCGAGAGATTCTTCTTTTTGAATTAATCGTCTTTCTGAGCGCTGCAATTCGTTTCTTCTGTCGCGCAGCTCCCTTTCGGCATCGTTTTTAAGTTTTAATATTTCTTCTTTTGCCTCTACAAGAGCTTCACGTTTAATAGATTCGGCTTTAATTTCTGCATCTTCCAAGATTTTCTTAGCCGATTCTTCTGCGGACTTTATCTTTGCTTCAGCAATATATTTTCTAATAAAATATCCCAAAGCCAAAGCTACAAATCCAATAACAAGAGTTGCTAGTACATTTATGCTGCCGATACTTCTTCACCTCCTAGATTGTGAATAAAACAATAAAACCGAGGGAACTCGGCTTTATTAATTAAATAGAGATATAAATGCTCTAATTAATTTACATTCGCGCCTCCCGAATCAATTAAAAACCGAAGTTCATCAAGGTTTTATCACAATTTAATTTTATACTTTTTTAACACTTGTGTCAAGAAAACCTGATATGGGCAAAACTGTTTCAAAGCTTGTTTTGCTCTTTTTCATCCACTAATGTTACATCGCTGATTCCGTTTTTCAGCTCAACTTTGTATGCCGCATCCGCAATTTCGCTCAAATAGTTATTATGTGTAACCATGATTATCTGGCGATGAAAAATATCGCTTATTTGCTTTAAAAATTGTGCTACATTTGCTATATATTCGCTGCTTACATGTTTAGCTGGCTCGTCTAAGATTAATGGTCCGTTTTTATATGCATTAGTGCTTTGTATTACCGCTATTCTGAGAGCAAGTGATATAACATCAACTACTCCGCCGCCTCGAGCATCTTGAGGTTTTGTTTTAACTTTAAAATTATCGTAATCAGAAATTACATAAAATTCAGCATTCGTCTTATTCGCGGCCTCGGAAAGTTCAATCTGGAACTCGATATTTGGGCCAAAAACAAACTGTAGACAGTGAGTGACAAGCATTTCTATTTGCTGCTTTATTTGTTCTCTGGCATATTCGGATGCCCTTTGAAGTAAAAACTTTACTTGTTCTAAAACATCCATTAATTCTCTTATTTCTTCAAGCTCATTTTCCTTGGCTGACAAATCATTTTCCAGTTTCTCTTTTATACTCTTTTTAACATTAAACTCTATGAGCAACTGCTGTGTTTCTTTCTCGATATCATTTATAGTCCTATCCAAATCTTCAAGCATTTTATGCCTCCAGGTCTTTCGGCAAAAGCTCCTTTGCTTTTTTTAATAAATCCTCTATCTCTTTGCTTGCCTTTTCGATTTCTTTATCAAGCTCTTCAGGCTTTACGTTTAGTTTTTCTAACTCATCCAAAATAAGTTGTCTTTGTTTCTGCAGCTCTTCTAAACGCACCTCTGCTTTGTATCTCATAGCTTTAGCTTTGTCTATTTTTTGTTTTAGTTCGTGAATTTCTTTTTCTGCATCCATATCTTCACCTCATATAATTTAAAGTTAATTGAGGATATCCGAAACGATCTTTTTGACAGTCTCCTTATCTATAGGCTGAAGGCACAAAGGACATATAGCAGCTTCTTGCAAAATTTGACTATATTTTTTTGCCATGATACTTAAAGCCTCATTGGTAGTTTTTAAATACTCATATCCCTTTCCAATAGCATCTTCCACGGATTTTTTTGAAGCCCTTAAACTTTCCAGTGCTGCAAGCCGAGCCGATTTTTCGGTGATTGTTTCCAAATAGTCCCCTGCTTTTTTTGCAGCCTCATATTTTTCAAGATCTGCTTTTTGAGAAATAATTTGGTTATTAATAGATTTTAATAGATCCAAAGTTGAAAGGAGCTTCCTTTTTGATTCAACAACTTTTTCTAACTCCGGCAAGATTTCCTCGACTTCGAAAATATTTTCGGTTCTCTGCTTTAATCTCATCATGGCATTTAAATCATTTGTGATTTTGGCAAAACTTGTATTAAGTTTTACAAGACTGCTAAGCCTTAAAGCAAGACTTTGTGTATAAGAATAGATCTCTTCGACATTTGGAAGATTCCTCATATTTTCTATTATATGCAATTCAATTTCTTCATTCTGCCTGTTTTGTGCAAGTTTTATCGAAAGCTCTTTTAGATAGCGGCACTTTACAGACAGTGCATCTAAAAAAGTAATGTTCTGCTCTACTTTATCTATAAAATCCAACTTCTTGATGGTATCCGTATTTTTTTCTATCTCAGAGTCAAGCTCGCCAAGCTCCTGCCTACTTTTCATTAAAATCGAAAATATAGCTCTTGTTTCCTTTAATTTTTTTAATATATCTTGGAGCGATGATATTCTTATTTGAAGCTCAACAATGTCTTTGTATGATTCCAATTGACTATTTAAGCTCTCTATATCTTTTTGAATTGATTCAAAGTTCTGCTTGGCGTTAGTTATATCTTTTAGAACAGTTCTTTGAGCCGCATCGATTATGTGTATCCCTACAAGTCTTCCTAGCGCTTTTGCTCTATTGCCGCCGCTTTCTGATATGAGAAAAGGAGGTTCTAACTGTTCAGCAAGATTTACAGCAGATGCCGCATCTTTGTCGATACGTATTTTCGGTATGCCGTGAGCCCTTGCTATTTCAAGAGGTACGGTATTCCCAAACCCTTCAAAAACTTCTTCTTTTCCATTTTGTATTAATATGTAACGATTCCGCTGTCCTTCCCTTTCTCGAATTATTACGGAACCGTCATCCATTTCCAGGCTAACTCGACAAAGCTTGCAACCGGCCATTATAAAATCAGTGCCTCTCGGCTCGTTATACAGAACCCATTTTAACGCCCGGATTATAGCGCTTTTGCCCTGATCGGTTTGCCCTAATATTACCGTAAGACCTTCATCAAAGTCGATTTTGGTATCTTTATGCGATTGAAAATTAATAAGTCTTAAGCTTTTAATCAAGCCCAAATCAATTCACCTCTGACATATCCTCATCACCTAATTGCTCTTGGGCGTAGCCGATTCTTTTGATTGCTTCCAAAACGACTTTTTCGCTTAAATTCTCTTGCTTGGAAATTTGTTCTATTATGCGGTTGATGTCAAAAGTTTCATAACTGCCTGCAGAATGCACGCTTTGAATGAAATCAGAGAGCTTTTTCTCTCTGAAGGCAAGGGCTTCGACTTTTGAACGGTCTAAAATTTCTTCCCCCGGCAATGCGCTTTTAAGAGGAATTTCCTCAACCTTAATCTCGTCTTCTATTGTCAAAATTACAACCTTCGGCTTCCTGGAAAGCTCACTTATGCTATTGTTAATTCTAACAAGACTGCCGGGATTTATAAAATACTTGCCGTTAATATATTTTGTAGCAAAACCGCTGTGATAATGTCCACTCAAAGTAATATCTGCTTCAGTGCCTAATATTTCGTCTATAAGGGTATATGCAATACCTTCTATAAAAGGCTTTTCAAGAAGCATACCGTGAACCATGTGAATTGCCACATCAATTTCAGGGTCTTTTTTTATAATATAGCTTCCCTTTTTATCATCAGAATCTATGCCATAAAAGTAGTGGCATCCGGTAAGCTGTATTTTTTTATTTTTTGATTTAAACAAAAGCTTTTCATTTGGGTTTATAAGTTTTAATGTTCCGGCCTCACTTAAAAGCCCAAGCATTGTCCGACTTAAGGTTACAGGGTTTTGCCCGTATATGTCATGATTTCCCGCTATAGCATATACAGGCAGCGAATATTTATTAATTAAGAACACAAATTCTCTTGCTAGGGAAGGTGAAATATCCGGCCGATCAAAAATATCTCCTCCGTGTAGGATTATATCTGCATTACTTTCTTTGGCGATTTCAAAGACCTCTGTAATTTTTCGGTATAGAGTTTCTAAAAAATTATCTTTTCGATTAGGAGGATTGTTGCCGCGAATATGTGTATCTGTAAAGTACAAAATCCGCATTTTATGCGCCTTCTTTAGGCTCTGCACCCTTATTTCCTGACTTTTCAGGTCTGACCATGTTGTATTTTTGCCTTATTTGCAATTCCACTTCATTTAGTATTTCCGGGTGCTCCTTAAGGTACTGTTTGGCATTTTCTCTTCCTTGCCCAATTTTTTCTTTTCCGTAAGAATACCATGCACCGCTTTTTTGAATCAGCCCTTCATCTACCGCAAAATCAAGAATACATCCTTCTCTGGATATACCTTCGCCGTATATAATATCAAATTCAGCCTGCTTAAATGGAGGCGCCACTTTGTTTTTTACCACTTTTACACGTGTTCTATTGCCTAACATATCCTCGCCTTGTTTTAAAGTTTCTATCCTCCGTACATCAAGCCGCACTGAAGCATAGAATTTAAGGGCCCTGCCTCCCGGGGTAGTTTCCGGATTTCCAAACATAACTCCTACTTTTTCTCTGAGCTGATTAATAAATATAGCCACTGTATTAGATTTGCTGATAGCTCCTGAAAGCTTTCTTAAAGCCTGAGACATAAGGCGAGCCTGAAGACCTACATGAGCATCTCCCATTTCCCCTTCTATTTCAGCTTTAGGTACAAGAGCTGCCACTGAGTCTATGACGATAACATCTACAGCACCGCTCCTTACAAGTGTCTCTGCTATTTCAAGCGCCTGCTCTCCTGTATCGGGCTGAGAAATTAGCAGATTATCTGTATCCACTCCTAAATTTTTAGCATAGGTAGGATCCAGGGCGTGCTCCGCATCGATAAAAGCCGCTGTGCCGCCTTCTTTTTGCGCCTCAGCGATTATGTGGAGTGCCACCGTAGTTTTACCGGAAGATTCAGGGCCGAATATCTCTATTACCCTTCCTCTGGGAACTCCGCCTATTCCTAATGCTATATCTAGCGGAAGAGCCCCGGTAGGAATGCTTTCTATATTAAACCGCGATCCTGCCTCTCCTAATTTCATTATTGAACCTTTGCCAAACTGCCTTTCAATTTGGCTTATAGCAGCCTCTAAAGCCTTATCCTTTTCGGCCATTTACCAAAACCTCCAAACAAATGTTCTTAGATATAATTATATATTATAAATAAAGCAAGTCAACAACTTCATGTTTGCGTCAAGAAATCTCGCCAAGAGCAGAACTGAATAAAACTGTGTAGGATGCTCCTTTTGGCGATAAATTACTTTCCATTAAAGATATTTCCTGAACCGGGAAAGAAGCGGTAAAATTTAGCTTATTTATAAACTCCGGCTGAATCTTAATTGGCGACTTTACACGTCCGATGGTAAGATGTGGCAAAAATGGTTTTTTGTCATAGAAAATACCGGCGGCATCAAGGCCTTTATTTATGTCTTCCCTTACGCTTAAAAGTTCAGGCTCATCCTTTATCCCTATCCAAACTACTCTCGGTCTTCTAATATCGGGAAAACATCCTAAGCCTTCAAGCTTTATAGTAAAAGGGTGATGATTTAGCGTGCCTTCCGCGACTATTTTTTTCACAGCCGGAATTCTTTCAACTGCAACTTCACCTAAGAAAGCAAGGGTTATGTGCAAGTTTTCAGGATTTACCCATCTTATTTGCTGTAAGTTTTTTCTCAAGTTATTTTCCTCTATAAAATCGCCTATAGCTTTTTTAATCGAAGACTCGATTTCAATCGATATAAAACATCGCATTTTTCTCACCTGCTGCTTTTGATTTTAATTATCTATTACTAGGATTTTCTAGTTTTTGCAGCATCTTTCTTACAAGGTGTAGAGCGCTGTTTGCAGAGCGTTCTTTTATGTCGATTCTTCTGCCGCTGAAAATATGTCGCTGGGCACATACAGTGCTAGAATCAGCATATCCTATATACACAAGACCTACCGGCTTTTCGGCAGTTCCGCCGTCAGGGCCGGCTATACCGGTAACGGAAACTCCTATGTCAGTGCCTGATGAAAGCCTTATTCCTTCAGCCATCTCTTTTGCTGTTTCCTCACTTACAGCACCATAATTTTCTAAAGTCTCATTTTTGACATTAAGCAATTCATGTTTTGATCGATTACTATAAGAAATTATTCCTCTATCGAAGCTTGCTGATATTCCTGGTATATTTGTAAGTTTATGGGCCAAAAGACCCCCGGTGCAGGATTCTGCAATAGAGATCGTCTTATTTAGTTTGATTAACAGTTTTGCCACAATCTCTTCCACTGAATCATTGTCGAAACCGTAAAAATATTCTCTTGTTCTTTTTATAATCTCTTCTTCTGTCGGACGGATGATTTTTTGCGCTTCCTCTTTACTGCCAGCTTTTGCAGTAAGCCGAATCGTAACTTCACCAGCCCTACCTACCAGAGGCGCAATAGTAGGTACTGTTTGCGAGTCTATCAAATCTTTAAGCCGCTCTTCCAAATCTGATTCTCCAATGCCATAAAACTTCAAAATTCTTGAAAATATAGTGGTTGTTGACATCTTGGAAAGATAAGGTATAACCGTTTCTTTTAACATCGGCTCCATTTCTCTCGGTGGGCCGGGTAACATTACGATTATTTTATCACCATATTTTAACAGCACGCCCGGCGCTGTTCCATTTTTATTTTCTATAGCAATTGCGCCTTCAGGAATTAATGCCTGTTTATAATTATTATTAGCTATTTGGCGGCCTGTTTTTTTAAAGTAATCCTTCATCCTGTTAAGGGAGTTTTCATCAAGCTTAAGCGGCAAATTTAAATATTCTGCCACAGTTTCTTTTGTAAGATCATCTTCTGTGGGGCCAAGGCCGCCTGTCAAGATAATTATATCCGAGCGTTTAAAACTTGTTTGGAATACTTCCTTAAGCCTTTCTTTGTTATCTCCTACACATATATGATAATAAACGTCTATACCTATTTCCTGTAATGCTTGAGATATAACTTGAGCATTAGTATTAGGTATTTGCCCTAAAATTAGTTCAGTGCCGACTGCTATTATTTCTGCCTTCAAAAGCATCACCCCAAGATTATAAAATTGAGTGTATATCCAGTAACATTATAGCATTTTAAACATCAATTGTCCCTTAAAACTTCTGACGATTTCTCCAATTTTCCTGCAAGATCATATTCATAAGCCTCGATGATTCTGACCCGGTAGAATTTGCCAATTTCTATTTCATCTCCATTATTCATAATTTCAATTACACCATCTACAAAGGGAGCATCATTTTCGGAACGTCCTATGAATACATCTTTTTCAGGATCGTATCTTTCTATAAGCACATTAAGCACTTTTGTCTTAAATCTTTGATTCCTCTTCTTTGAGATCATCTTTTGAAGTTCCATAAGTCTTTCATACCTTATTTGTTTTATCCTGGCAGATATTTGAGGTGAAAGTTCCGCTGCCAAAGTTCCATCCTCTTGAGAATATTTAAATGCTCCAACTTTATCAAATTCATATTTTTTTATAAAATCGAGAAGCTCATTATACTCTTCTTCTGTCTCAGTTGGGAAACCTACGATAAAAGTTGTTCTTAACGTTATTTCCGGTATTTGTCTTCTTATATTATCAATCAGGTTCTGTATGAATCTTTTATTTCCAGGCCTTCCCATAAGTCGCAAAATCCTATCATTTACATGCTGCAAAGGTATGTCGAGATATTTTGCTATTTTGTCACTTCTTTTAATTATTTCCAAGAGTTCATCATTTATATTTGTTGGATAGGTATAAAGAATTCTTATGAGATAGTCGCCTTCAATTTTTATTAATTCTTCAAGCAAATGGGGAAGAGATGGTTTTCCATAAATGTCAATTCCGTAGTTTGTGGTATTTTGCGCTACAAGGTTTATCTCCTTTGCCCCTCCGGACACAAGCAATTTTACCTCTTTTTTTATAGCTTCGATATCTCGGCTTTTATATGACCCTCGGATGTTTGGAATCGCACAATATGAGCAGCGATTATCGCATCCTTCGGCTATCTTAACAAATGAAATATAAGGATAAATTTGGATTCTGCTGTATATATCATAGTCAATAAAACTACAATTATTTGTAAAGTTTATTTTACTTTCTCCCGCTTCAAGTCTTTGGATTACCTCGGATATTTCATTGAAATTTCCTGTGCCGACAACTGCATCGATTTCAGGCATTTCATCTAGAAGTTCGTCTTTATATCGTTGAGAAAGGCAGCCGGCAGCTATAAGTAATTTGCATTTGCCTTTTTCTTTTAATTGCGCCATTTCTAAAATCGTATCTATGGATTCTTGTTTTGCTTTTTCTATAAAACCGCATGTATTTATTATTATTACTTCAGCTTCACAGGGATTATTTGTAATTTCATAACCGCTCTTTTTTAATGCGCCAAGCATATACTCTGAATCTACAAGATTTTTGTCGCATCCCAATGAAATAAATCCTATTTTTTTAATTTGCAAATTAATCCTCCTAACAGCGTATAAAGATTAAATAAAACAACAGAAGAACATTTAAGCTCTCCTGTTAAAGATGAAGTTCCTGGTTTGACCTTTTAATCTGCCAAAATCCTTTCCGTTTATGGTTAAATTGACGACAGGCGGATTTCCTATTTTAATCTTTAGGCTTTGATCCGCTCTCCATGTCCTTGTGTCACCGGCATTTAGGATACCCTCGAATTCAGCTGAGCCATCTTTTGATACCGAAATCCAACATCTTCCCTCAGGAATATTTATAGTAACTTCAATGTATTCATCCTGGATATCATACACGGTCTGTGTAGGCAAATCTTCTACTAGCTCTATTACTGCCTCTTTCGAATTTTCTACAGGCTCATTGTCATTATTTTCATTTTCATTTAAAGGCGGATTATTTGTATTGTTTTCGCTACCATTTTCATTCAAAGGCGTGTTCTGGGAAACCGGAGGTTTAATTTCTTCTTTGGGCTTAGACTCCTGCAGTCCGCTCATCTTAAAAACAAGCAATGCTCCTATCACAACTATTATTGCTATAATAACTAAGCCTTTTCGGTGCCTGGCCTTGGGTTCTACATGAATTTTAGGTATCGGAGGTCTTAGTGGAGTCTGTAGCTCTTCTGAGTCAGCGCCGGATTCATCCTCTTTTGCTTTTTCTTCAGCTTCTTTTCTCTCGGATTCAATTATCGACTTATAGATTTCCAAAATTTCTTTGTCATCTATTCCTATGGAGCGGGCATAGTTTTTCAAAAAACCTTTTATATATACCTGTCCACCGGGTATTGCAGAAAAGTCGCCGCTTTCAAGAGCTGCCAAGTATCTTATTTGTATATTCGTGTTCTTTTGAACTTCTTCTAAAGAAATATTTTTTTGTTCCCGAAGTTTTTTTAGATATTCTCCCAGTTGCTCTGTTGTTTTTATATCATGCTCATTATAACTCAGTTTACTCACCGCCCTTGCATAAAGTTCTAAAACCTAATCACTTTTGTTAAAATATTGCTGGAAATACTCTTTTGTAATAAGTATTTCTCTAGGCTTTGGGCCGTCATAGCCACTTATAAAGCCGCGTTCTTCCATTTCGTCAATAAGCCTTGCTGCTCGAGCGTAACCTATCTTTAATCGCCTTTGCAGCATCGAAATAGATGCTTGACCATTTTCAAGGACTATCGACACAGCTTCCTCAAATAGCTCATCAGTTTGTGCAAGATTCTTTTTCATTTCCATTTCATTAAAATCTGAAAGATTTTTTTCATAAAGAGGTTCTTTTTGGTTTTTGATGAAATTTACGAGCTTTTCTACTTCGGCTTCTGAAATAAATGCACCTTGTATGCGAAGCGGTTTGGCGGCTCCTACAGGGAAAAACAGCATATCTCCCTTTCCCAGCAGTTTTTCAGCACCTGAAGTATCTAATATCGTCCTGGAATCCACTTGTGACGATACAGCAAACGAAATCCTTGAAGGAATATTTGCCTTAATGAGGCCTGTTATTATATCAACAGATGGCCTTTGAGTTGCAACAACTAAGTGAATTCCGGCAGCTCGTGCCATTTGGGCAAGCCTGCAGATATTGTCTTCGATTTCTCGTGGAGAGATCATCATTAGATCAGCAAGCTCATCTATTATTACTACTATTTGGGGCATAGGTTTTTCAGAGTTTGTTTCATTGTATTTTGCTATATCCCGAACGCCTTCCTTAGCAAATGTCTGGTACCTTCGCTCCATTTCCTCAACTATCCAATTTAGGGCAGCAGCAGCTTTTTTAACATCAGTCACTACAGGAGAAATAAGATGAGCAATACCGTCATAAACTGCTAATTCCACGACTTTTGGGTCTATCATCATAAGTTTGACTTCACTGGGAAGTGCCTTATACAAAATGCTTGCTATGATTGTATTTATACATACGCTTTTACCTGAACCTGTAGCACCGGCAATAAGAAGATGAGGCATATCGGCTAAATCTGCAACTACGGAGTTGCCGCCTACGTCTTTTCCAAGGGCTATTGTTAATTTAGAGGGTGAAGAAGTAAATTCAGCTGACTCTATTACATCCCGCAAAAAAACCGAACTTCTTTTCTTATTTGGAACTTCAATTCCAACTGCCGCTTTTCCCGGAATAGGAGCTTCGATTCTAACATCAGAGGCCGCAAGGCTTAAAGCAATATCGTCAGCTAAGTTTACAATCCTGCTTACTTTTACGCCCGGCGACGGCTGAACTTCAAAGCGTGTAATGGTAGGACCGCAATTTACCTGAACTACTTTTGCATCGATGCCGAAGCTTTCTAATGTATTTTCAAGTATTTCCGCATTGCCAAGTAATTCTTTTTCTGTAAAACTACTCTGCTTTGCCGTGCTTTTTGAAAGTAGTGATACCGGAGGCAGTTTATAATCTTCCTCTTCTTTATCTTCGTTAATTATGATAGGTTCAGATTCTGCAGTAGAAGAGTTTTCTTTTTGTTCTTTTTTTTGCTTTTTAGGTGCTTTGCTTTCTTCTACTGCTGCTTTATTAAGCGGAACTTCATTTTCCGGCGTAATGTTTGTTATAACTTTTATATTTTTAGCCGCTGAATTTTTGCCCGACATATCAGACTCACTTTTAGCCTTTCTTTGCGGCCTTATTTTCAAAACTATATCTGACAATGATTTTTCACTCAACAAAATAATTCCTATTATTGTAGCTGCAACAATAACTATTTGCAGACCGGCAGTGCCGAAGATGTTTATAAGAAGCGATGTAATTACCTCTCCGAATATACCGCCGCCTTTGCTATTTGCCGCCATATCCGCACTGGCTCGTAATCTATTTAAAAAGTTCATTCCATTAAGCTCACTGTGAGGTCTTAGGTGAAAAAGCGTTACAACTACCGTAAAAATAATAAAGAGTCCTATTGCCCTAAATTTCGAAGCTGGTTTCTTTTTATAGTAAACAAGATAAATACCGGCAAAAATCACAATCAATGATGCTAATAAAGCTCCCTGACCTACAAGGCCCTTCAAATTTTTGCTTATTAAAATTCCCGCAGCACCAACCCCATCTGTATAGAGCGAAAAAATCCCCAGCAATCCAAGTGAAATCAAAATAATGCCCTTTATTTCCCATTTTATCTTAATCTTAGCCTTTTCACTTGACTTTGCCATTTATTACACCTCAGTAATTCTATTATTCTTCAAAACTTAGAAAAGTCCTTTCTTTTAATTAAAATATACGCATAATTATGGAAGTATGACAAGGAACTTGTCATACTTCCATAATTATAGGCAGTATCATAGGCCTTCTGCGGGTTTGTTCAAATAAAAGCTTTCCTAAGTCTTCCCTTACCTGTGATTTTATTGTAGACCATTCACTTATATTTTCTTCATGACATTTTTTCAGCGATTGTTTAACCTTTTCTCTAGCTTGTTCCATAAGTGTTTCAGATTCTCTGACATAGACAAAACCCCTTGATATTATATCAGGGCCGGAAACAACTTCTCCCGTTTCCTTGTCTATAGCGACAACCACGATTAAAATACCGTCTTGAGAAAGCTGTCTTCTATCTCGCAGCACGATGTTACCTACATCACCTACGCCTAAACCATCTACAAGCACCTTACCGGCGGTAACTCTTCCGGCAAATCTACAAGAATCTTTTGTAAACTCTAAGATCCTGCCATTTTCGGTTATAAATATATTTTCTTGTGGAATACCAACTTCTTCTGCAAGACGGGAATGATGAACCAAATGCCTGTATTCGCCATGTACAGGTATAAAAAACTTCGGCTTTACAAGATTGATCATCAGTTTTAGCTCTTCCTGACTGGCGTGGCCGGAAACATGGACGCCTGAAATAGGCTCATATATTACATTAGCACCGCTTTTAAATAAGCGATCTATTGTCCTTGATATAAGCTTTTCATTTCCGGGAATAGCGCTGGCAGAAATAAGAACAGTGTCCCCCGGAATAATTTCAACCTTTTTATGCTCAGACATAGCCATCCTTGTCAAAGCAGACATAGGCTCTCCTTGGCTGCCGGTTGTGATGATTACAATCCTTTCCTTTGGAAGGCGGCAAATCTCGTCTAATTCCATCATTAAAGACTTGGGGATTGTCAAATAACCCAAATCCAGCGCAATGTTTACGGCGTTTACCATACTTCTTCCTACTACTGCTACTTTTTTATCATTTTTATATGCGGCATCAAATATTTGCTGAATGCGGTGTATGTTCGATGCAAAAGTAGCTATGATTATTCTGCCCTTGGCACTTCTAAATATATCATCGATTGTATGTCCGACAACCTTTTCAGACATTGTATATCCTTCCCGCTCCGCGTTGGTGCTATCGGACAAAAGGGCCAAAACACCTTTTGTGCCTAGTTCGGCGAATTTATTAAGATCGGCTTTTTCGCCGTCAACAGGTGTTTGATCCAATTTAAAATCTCCTGTATGGCAAACGATACCTACTGGGGTATGAATGGCAAAAGCAACTGAATCCGGTATACTGTGATTTACCCTTATAAAATCTACTGTAAAACTTCCTAGGTTAATACTTGCCGGCGGCTTTACAACGTTCATGGAAATATTTTTCTTGTTTAGTTTTGTTTCCTTTAGTTTTCCCTCGACCAGCCCTAATGTTAATTTTGTTCCATAAAGCGGAGCATTCAGCTGCTGAAGAATATAAGGCAAAGCTCCTATATGATCTTCGTGACCGTGGGTTATTAGAATTCCTTTTATATAGTCTTTATTTTCCAGAAGATAAGTTATGTCGGGAATAACAATATCTATTCCCAGCATTTCCTCTTCGGGAAACATTAGCCCTGCATCTATCAGCAAAATTTCTTTTCCGTACTGAATTATAGTCATATTTTTTCCTATTTCGCCAATTCCGCCTAAAGGAATTATAAGCAGTTTATTATTTTGTTCATTTTTTGACAATAACGGAACACCTCCAATGATTCCATGTTTTTGATAAGTTTTAATTGATTTTTAGCTTCCATGATTTTGTTATAAAGCTAGAATTGACCTATAAAGGATAATTCTAATTTCCGCTCGAAAGTTTTTTGATTTAAAGGATAAAAGCTAAACGCCCGTATGGCCGAAGCCGCCCTCGCCCCTGTCTGTTTTAAGCAGATCTTCACTTAGACAAAACTCTGCCCTAATTACACGTCCTATAACGAGTTGAGCTATTCTGTCACCTCTCTTTATAGCAAATCTATCTTTGCCATGATTTATTAATATAACCTGTATCTCACCCCTAAAATCACAATCAATTGTGCCGGGGCTGTTGAGCACTGTAATTCCATGTTTTGCAGCAAGACCGCTTCTGGGTCTGACCTGAGCTTCGAAACCTTGCGGGAGCTCTATCTTTATTCCGCAGGGTATCATCTTAAATTCGCCGCTATTTAAATAAACGGTTTCTGTAATATTTGCAACAAGGTCCATGCCTGCCGCTCCTTGCGACATATATTCAGGTAACGGCAGATCTTCGGCTCCGTCCACCTTACAAACAAATACTTTGATTTTATCGTCCAACAATGTTGCCTCCCTGTTTGCAATAAATAGTTGCTGAAAATTATTCTGTAAAAATCCTATTTTCTTTATGATAAACACGCGCAACACTAGAAGATATATTTATGCGACGAGCATTAAGCTCTGCAACATCTCCTATAGAAACCTTATCTCTTATGTCGGTTACGTCTATTATAGAATTCTGCATGCTTATTTTACCTAATATATTGCACTTAACACCCTTTATCGTAACGATTCGGTCCTGCTTTCTTATCCCTAAAGCAGTAAGTAGATGTTTTAGCAGATATTTTAAAACATCTACTGCATTGCTAGGTTGATGAACTGTAAGACCGAGGCCTTCGTAATATCCAAATGGAATAATTGCAATAGTCGTGGTTTTTTTAGTGGTAAACTTATTTCCATAGCCTACGTGGTGGCCTTTTGGAAGTGTCTTGAGAAAAACTATTTTAGAGTATAGCTGAGAAGGGTTTTTCGTTTTTATCTTACTTGTGGGACACATACCGTACACAAGATTTCCGCTTCTTACCATATCGAGATGCATATCTTTGTAATTCAAAAGCGCGGTACTGTTGCAAGCATGTTTTAAGGGTATCTCGATACCTTTCTTCTTTAATTCGTTTATTAACGAAGAAAATAGATTGAACTGTTTGCGAGTATTCCCTTCATTACTTGCGAGAGAAAAATGAGTATAAAGCCCCTCTAAATAAATATTATTAAAACCTGAATAAATTTTTGCCGTAAATTCAACTACATCTTTTGGTAATATACCAAATCTGCCCATCCCTGTATCGATTTTTAGATGAACACGCGCCTTTTTCCCACATTTTTTTGCTGCCTCATCAACAGCTTTTACAGATTCTATTGAGCAAATCGTAGATGTCAAATTAAAGTTTACCACATCTTCTGCTTGTTCCGGGAGTATAGTGTTAAAGATGAGCACCGGCGCAATTATTCCTTTTTTTCGCAGAAAAATACCTTCCTCAACGGAAGATACACCTAGATAATCAGCTCCATTTTCAACAGCGCAAGATGCTACCGGGAATATTCCGTGGCCATATGCATCAGCTTTCACAACTGCAAGAAGTTTAACCGGTCCTATATATTCTTTAATAGCCTTGATATTATCGGCTATTATATCCAAATCCACATAAAGCCAAGAGGTTAAATTTGTCATGATATTGCCTTTCTCATATTTGTATTAAATAAAGTATACATGAATTAAGGCTTTATTTCAACTTTTTATTATATGGAGTAAAAATTAAGAAGGCATAAGCCGCACTTATTCGGATTATGCCTTAGAATTCTTTTTGTTTTTTGATTGAATTTCATCGAGGGCATCTTTATGTGAGAGGTTAATTCTACCCTGTTTATCAATATCGGTTACCTTGACAAGGATTTCATCGCCGACCTTCACAACATCTTCAACACGCTTAACTCTTTCCGAAGACAACTTAGAAATATGGATAAGGCCTTCTTTGCCCGGAAGAATCTCGGCAAATGCTCCAAAGTTAGTTGTACGCATGACTTTACCCATATATATTTTACCGACTTCCACATCTTGAGTTATCTTATTTATAATTTCCAAAGCTTTTACGCCTGCAGACTCATCTGGAGCCGCAATGTACACTTTTCCATCTTCTTCTATATCTATCTTTGTATTAGTTTCCGAGATTATCTTATTTATTGTCTTTCCTCCGGGTCCGATAATATCTCTGATTTTTTCCGGATCAATTGTTGTTGTAAATATTCTCGGCGCATAAGGCGACAATTCTTTTCTAGGTTCGGGGATAACCGCAAGCATCTTGTCCATGATATATAGTCTGCCTTCTCTTGCTTGCTCTAAAGCAGTTTTTAATATATCTCTGTCTATTCCCTTTATTTTAATGTCCATCTGGATTGCCGTAATACCATTCCTAGTGCCTGCAACCTTAAAATCCATATCTCCATAAAAATCTTCCATACCTTGGATATCCGTTAAAATGGTTACTTTATCTTCTTGCTTTATGAGCCCCATAGCTACGCCGGATACAGGAGCTTTTATGGGAACACCGGCATCCATTAAAGCTAAGGTAGAACCGCACACGCTTGCCATAGAACTTGAACCGTTTGAACTTAGGACTTCAGAGACTAGCCGTATAGTATATGGAAAGTCTTCTTCCGGAGGTATCATTGGCTCTAATGCCCTTTCAGCCAATGCTCCGTGCCCAATTTCTCTTCGGCCGGGGCCTCTCATCGGTCTTGTTTCACCAGTGCTGTAAGGTGGAAAATTGTAATGGTGCATATACCTTTTAGATTCCTCGATACCCAGACCATCTAAAATTTGTACATCTCCTAAAGCACCAAGAGTTGCAACTGTAAGAACTTGTGTCTGGCCGCGAGTAAATAGTCCTGAACCATGGGTTCTTGGCAAAACTCCAACTTCACACCAAATAGGCCTTATCTCCTTAGCTGTCCTGCCATCAGGTCTTATTCCCTCATATGAAATCATTTTTCTGACTTCTTCTTTTGTGATTGTAGTTAAAATCTCAGTTATTTGTTTGTCTGATTCCGGATAAGCTTCCTGGAAATTAAGAATAGTTTCTTCAGCTATTTTATCTAGACAATCTTCTCGCTCGGTTTTATCGAATATCCGTATGGCCTTTAATATCTTTTCTGTTGCAAACTCCCTAACGGCTTTTTCCAATTCCTCATTCTCATCATCGGTAACTATCTCCATCTTGGGCTTTCCAACTTCTTTTATTATTTCTTCTTGAAAAGCTATGATTTTTTTAATTTCTTCATGACCATAGAGTATTGCATTTAGCATTTCATCTTCTGATACCTCATCGGCGCCGGCTTCAACCATCAGTACCGCATCCTTTGTTCCTGCAACGGAAAGCCTTAATCTGCTTTTTTCGCTTTCCTCCACAGTTGGATTTATAACGTATTCGCCGTTTACTAAGCCCACAGATACCGCACCTACAGGTCCGTCAAAGGGTATGTCTGAAATGCAAAGAGCGCAAGATGCACCGTTTATAGCAAGTATATCAGGCATATTATCTTGATCTACAGATAAGACGGTTGCTATTACCTGTACATCATTTCTTAAATTCTTCGGAAAAAGTGGCCTCAACGGTCTGTCAATTAGGCGGGCTGAAAGAATTGCTTTTTCGCTGGGCTTTCCCTCCCGCTTAATGAAACCGCCGGGAATTTTGCCAACAGCATATAACTTTTCTTCATAATCTACGGTAAGTGGTAAAAAATCTACGCCCTCTCTCGGTTTTTTTGAAGCTGTAGCTGTTACCAAAAGAACTGTATCTTCGTATTTTATCATAACTGAACCATTAGCTTGCTGAGCTACCTTACCTGTTTCTACAACCAGTTTACGTCCAGCTACTTCTGTTTTAAATTCTGGCAAGAAATAATCCTCCTTTATTTAGTTTTTATATTTTTATTTTGCGCTTTATCAGAATTTCTACATTACATTATTGTGCAGAAATAGCTGATAAAATTTAAGCGGGGAAACCCCGCTTTATTTTCGTAATTCCAATTTTTCAATAAGACTTCTGTAACGTTCCGGGTCATTTTTCTTCAAATAGTTCAATAAAGCGCGCCGCTTGCCTACCATCTTAAGCAACCCTCTACGAGAATGATGATCCTTTTTATGCTCCTTCAGATGCTCTGTAAGCTCGTTGATTCTTTCTGTAAGCATAGCAACTTGAACTTCCGGGGAACCCGTGTCTGTCTCATGTATCTTATATTCATTTATTATTGACTGTTTAATCTCTTTAGTTAATGCCATCTTTTCACCTCCTCATTGCTGCAAAATCCCCAATTGCCAAGTAAATCGTCGGAGCCTACGATTAACCGAGCAAGGGTTCATGTGTCACAAACAAATTTTATCATAGTATCGGAAAAAAGTAAATTTAAATTAATTCCACAGCATTAATTTTAAAAATTTCTTTGGCCTGCAGAATGTCCTGCTGAATTTGCCTTACAAGATCTTTTACAGTTGCAAACTTGAATTCAGGACGAAGTCTTTCTATAAACATAATCTCTAAATTTTCCCCATATAATTCTCTGTTAAAGTCGAAAAGATGCACTTCCAGGACTAAGTTACTGCCGTTAAAAGTTGGCTTCACTCCCAAATTAGCGATACCTGTGTGCACATTATTTTCTCTGCGGGCTAAAACTGCGTAAACTCCCCTTGGAGGCAAAACAATATTTTCTTCGGGTGCAATATTTGCAGTTGGAAAACCGATTTTTTTGCCTATAGAGTTTCCGGGCTTTACTATACCCTCAATCGTAAAGGGACGCCCTAAAAGCTCTGCAGCCGTTTTTACATCGCCTTTTTCTATAAGTTCTCTAATTAAAGTACTGCTCACAGTATAACCATTGTAGGTGACTTGAGGGATTATAATTGTATCGATTCCGTTTTTGCCGCATATTTCTTTTAAGGCTTCTGCCGTTCCTCTTCCTTTATAACCGAACCTATAATTATAGCCTACAACTACAACTTTTGCCCTGCACTTTTTTATCAATATGTCATAAATAAAATCAGTGTAGTCTATCTTTGAAAACTCATCGGTAAACGGTGCAAGTACAAAGTGATCAATTCCGTAAGAACGCATTATCTTTTTTTTCTGTTCCAATGTTGTTATAAGCTTGATATTGCTGTTTGGTGAAAGAACTTTTAAAGGATGAGGTTCAAAAGTAAGGATCAGAGAATCTAAATACTTCTCTTTTGCGGTACAAAGCAATTTTTTGATTAATTCCTGATGCCCCTTGTGCACCCCGTCAAAGTTACCTATTCCGCAAACTGTATAATTTGGCAAGTTCATCGATGCTAAGTCGTTATATATTTGCATATGCTTCACTCAATCCTGCTATAAAGATTTGTATACTTGCAAAACAACCTGCTGTTCTATGGATTTTACAACCGCGATGCCTAAGAATTTTTCAAAATTATAAACACGAACAAATTTCCCTTCCTGTTTTGCCAGATGGCTAAAATCTTCATGGATTAATCTGCCTTTTATAAAAAAACTATCATCCGGATATTCTAATATGACAGCCGGCATATTGCATAGATACTTATCAACAGGAAGCAGGACTTTTTCAAGGGTACCATTCTTAATATTTTCCTCTATTTGTTCGAGGGTAAAAGCATTTTGTATGTCAAAAGGCCCTGATCGCGTTCTTCTAAGCTTTAAAAGATGCGCCCCGAAACCTAGTTTTTCTCCTATATCTTCGCAGAGCGTTCTTATATATGTGCCCTTTGAACATATAACCTCTATTACTGCCGAGATAGAACTTACACTCATAACTTTTATTGAATAAATTCTCACTCTGCGCGGCTCTCTTTCAACTGTGACTCCTTGTCGGGCAAGTTCATACAATTTCTTGCCCTTATAATGGACAGCTGAGTACATTGGGGGAATTTGTTCAATTTCTCCAATAAATTCTACAAGTATTTTTTCTAGCTCCTCTCGATTAATTTCAAAAGGATGAGGGTATATGTTTACAACTTCTCCCTCTGCATCTGCTGTGCTCGTAGTAATTCCAAAGCAGATTTCAGCTATATATTCTTTATCATCTTTTTCAAAAAATTCTATTGCTTTTGTAGCCCGCCCTACAAATACAGGTAATACACCAGTTGCTGCCGGATCCAATGTTCCACTGTGTCCTATCTTTTTTATATTCAATAGTTTTCTAAGACGTTTTATTATATCATGGGAAGTCATACCAGAAGGCTTTAATACATTAATTACTCCTTGCACAAAATCCCTCCGTTATCAGCTAGGGCAGCAGATACCGCATTTAAAACAACGGCACGGGCTTGATTTATAGGAAGTTCTACAATACAGCCTGCAGCTCTCAAGTGACCGCCACCGTTAAACTTTTCTGCTATTTTGCTCACATCTACCCACTCATTTGATCTTAATCCTACTTTTGTTACAGACTTTTCCTTCTCCCTGAAAAGCACTGCCACCTCTACGCCGTCGATTTCTCTTGCATAATTAATTATACCTTCGGTTTCTTCTTCCATAGCTTTACTAACTTCTAACATTTCTTGAGTAATATACATAGCGGCTATCTTATTGTTTTCTAACAGTTCTAATGTATCTAAGGCGAGCTTTAGAAGTTTTATAGAGCTCAAAGTCCTTTTTTCAAAAACTTGTCTGCTTACATAATCAGGCTTGACGCCAATGTCAACCAAATCTGCTAAAATTCTAAGGCATAAAGGGGTTGTGTTTGAGTACCTTGCAGAACCTGTATCTGTAATAATTGAAGTGTATATATTGATTGCAATATCATTGTCTATTTTGATCTTATCTTTAATTAATTGGTAAACAATTTCTCCTGCTGATGAAGCGCTGCTGTCTACGATGTTCAAATCGCCAAAAAGCGCATTATTTTTGTGGTGATCAATATTTACAATTATATTTCCGTAATCCCTTATATCTTCATTTAAACCAAGACGATTTATGTCGCTGCTGTCTAGAGAGATTAAAACATCAGATCTTGAGGAAAATTGATTCGAAATTAGTTTATTTCCAGGTAAGAATTTATATTTCTCGGGTATTTTATCAATTATAACAGGTTCTGCACATTTCCCCATTTTTTTCAAGGCAAGGGTCAAAGAAAGTACAGATCCTATACTGTCTCCATCAGGGTCCACATGTGATGCGATTGTAAAACTTTTATTTGATTTTAAGATTTCATTGAAACTGCCAAGATTTGCAATGCTCATCAATCGTCCTCGTCCCCATTTTCCTTTTCTTCGCCTTGTTCTTGCTGCTTTATTTCTTCCAAAACCTTGCTTATATGAATTCCATATTCAATAGATTCATCCATTTTAAAGGATATATCCGGCATATACTTAATCCTTATTTTGCTTGCAAGCTCTCGCTTTATAAAACCCTTTGCGCTTTGAATAGCGTCAAAGGCGGCCTCCTTTTCGATTTCGTCACAATAAAAACTCAGAAATATCGTAGCATGACTTAAGTCTTTCGTGACTTTAACTCTCGTTATGGATACCAAGCCCTTTACGCGCGGATCCTTTAAATTAGTGCTGATAATTTCACTCATGCCTTTTTTTATTTCTTCTGCAATTCTTTCATTTCTTGAAAACTCCACAGGTCTTCACCTCTAAATACCATATTACTCCTTGACTTGTCTTACTACAAAGGCTTCAAGAATGTCTTGTTCCTTTATATCATTAAATCTTTCAAGAGCTATGCCGCATTCATATCCACTTGCAACCTCGCGAACGTCATCTTTAAAACGTTTTAGTGAAGCTATTTTGCCTTCGTGTATGACTATTCCTTGTCGTATTACCCGGATTTGTGAATTTCTCGTGATTTTTCCATCAGTTACAAAACAGCCGGCAACAGTGCCTACAGAAGGCACTTTAAATAAAGTGCGAACTTCTGCTCTGCCTTGAACGACTTCTTCATATTCCGGCTCAAGCATTCCTTCCATTGCTGCTTGTATGTCATCTACCACATCATAAATAATCCTATAGGTCCTAATATCTATTTGTTCTTTTTCCGCCATTTTTTTAGCGTTGGGATCAGGTCTTACATTAAATCCTATAATAATAGCATTAGACGCTGAGGCAAGCATTACATCGCTTTCAGTGATAGCGCCGACGCCGCCATGGATTATTTTGACTTGAACTTGATCGTTTGAACATTTTTCCAAAGCTTGTTTAATTGCTTCAACTGAGCCCTGGGTGTCAGCTTTTACAATTAAGTTCAGGTCTTTAACTTCGCCTTTTTGCATCTTCTCGAACAACTTATCTAAAGAAATTCGCTGAGGCGTATCATATTCCGGTTCTTTTTGCAGATTTTTTCTCTCATCAGAAATAGACTTTGCTTCTTTTTCGCTGGATACAGCAAGTAAAATATCTCCCGCAGTTGGCACTTCGGATAATCCTAAAACCTCTACAGGTGTTGATGGCCCTGCTGATTTTATTCTTTTTCCATGGGAATCAAATAGTGCCCTGACCTTTCCGTAGGCGGTACCCGCAACTATCCCGTCACCCAACTTTAATGTTCCCCGCTGGACTAAAACAGTTGCAATAGGTCCACGGCCTTTATCCAGTTTAGCTTCTATTATTACACCCCGTGCCCGACAATTGTAATTGGCTTTTAGTTCCTGCATCTCGGCTACAAGCAATATCATTTCTAAAAGCTGTTCAATTCCTATTCTGGCTTTTGCGGAAACATTTACAAAAATCGTATCCCCGCCCCATTCTTCAGGAATCAAGCCGTAATCTGAAAGCTGCTGCTTTATTCTTTCTGGATTTGCGTTAGGTTTATCAATTTTATTTATTGCAACTATAATAGGAATATCAGCTGCTTTTGCATGGTTTAAAGCCTCTACTGTTTGAGGCATAACCCCGTCATCAGCCGCTACCACTAAAATTGCTATATCTGTAACTTTAGCTCCTCTTGCGCGCATAGCTGTAAATGCTTCATGTCCCGGGGTGTCCAAAAATACAATTTTTTTGCCGTTTACCTCTACCTCTGAAGCACCGATATGTTGAGTGATGCCTCCGGCTTCTTGCTGCGTAACATTTGTCTGCCTTATTGCATCAAGCAAAGAAGTCTTTCCATGATCTACATGGCCCATTACTGTCACAACAGGTGGACGAGGTTTCAGGTCTTTAGGATCATCAACTTCTTCAAGCATAAACTCTTCATTATCTTGTTTTTCTTCAACTATATCAACATCAAATTCATTTGCAATTTTTTTCGCAGATTCAAAATCTATTTCTGCGTTAATGTTAACCATAAGGCCGTAATTCATCAGCCTTTTAATTATTTTTACAGGTTCTATTCCGAGTAAAGCGCCTAAATCCTTTACACTTATTTTGCTCGGTACTGTAATTGTTTTTTGTTTATCCTCTGCTTTTTCATTCTTAGCAGTTAGGACCTTTTTCTCCTCTTTATCAGCCGGCTCTGCTTTTTTGTCGTCAGAAGCTTGAGCGGCTTTCTTTTTATTGCTTTTACCAGATTCTTCTTCAATCAATTCAGTTACTAGCTTTGCTATATCATCATCAATTGTACTCATGTGATTTTTTACAACTACATCCAAATCTTCTAGGGTTTCAATCAGCTTTTTGCTTGAAATTCCTAGTTCTTTTGCTAATTCATATACGCGCAGTTTCGTCAATATACCCCACCTCCGTTAAAGGATTCTTTAATACTAATAGAGAAAAAAGATTATAATATTTCATAAATTCGATAACTCCTCTTTAATCTTCGAAACAATTTCTTTAGTCACATTGATGTCTAATGCTTTAGAAAGCTGATTTTCTTTCATAGAGGCCTCTATACACTTATCGTTTTTGCAAACGTAGGCACCTCGGCCGGACTTTTTGCCCGTAGGATCTATTTCTACATTATTGTCAGGGGTTTTAACTATTCTAATCAATTCATTTTTTGGTTTCATTTCTCTGCATCCGATGCACATGCGCATTGGTATCTTCTTACGTTTCATCTTCATCCCCTCTCTTATCCTCGGCCGGCTTCGATTTTTCATCATCGCTCTTGATATCTATTTTCCAACCGGTAAGTTTTGCTGCAAGCCTGGCATTTTGGCCTTCTTTGCCGATAGCAAGCGACAGCTGATTTTCTGATACGGTAACTCGTGCTGTTTTATTGTGTTCTTCGATAATTACATTCAAGACTTTAGCAGGACTTAAAGCATTCGAGATAAAAATCGCAGGATCTTTGTCCCACTTGATTATATCAATTTTTTCACCGTGCAGCTCATCTACAACAGATTGAACTCTAGAACCTTTCGGTCCGACACAAGCGCCTACCGGATCTACGTTCTCGTCTTTTGAATATACAGCTATTTTAGTTCTTGAACCTGCTTCCCGCGCTATTCCTTTAATTTCCACAATACCTTCGTAGATTTCGGGCACTTCAAGCTCAAACAGCCTTTTTACAAGGCCGGGGTGGGAGCGAGAAACAGTTATTAGCGGACCTTTTGTAGTTTTCTTAACTTCTAAAATATAGACTTTGATTCTGCTGCCCGGGACATATTCTTCAAAACTTATTTGCTCTGTTGCCGGAAGAATAGCTTCAATTTTACCAAGATCAATTATAACATTTTTTTTATCAAATCTTTGAATTATGCCTGTGACTATATCCGTTTCTCTGCCGGCGTACTCCTCAAATATTAAATCCCTTTCAGCTTCCCGTATTCTCTGCATTACAACTTGTTTTGCAGTTTGCGCGGCGATTCTGCCAAATTTTTTCGGGGTTACCTCTATAGAGACAATATCACCTATTTTTGCAGTAGGGTTAATTTCTCGTGCTTCTTCTATACTGATTTCCAAAAGTTCGTCCTTAACATCGTCTGTTACTATTTTCTTCGAAAATACTTTAACCTCTCCGGTGTCTCTATCGATATTGACGGCTACATTTTGAGAAGAACCGTAATTTTTTTTGTAAGCTGATATAAGAGATGCCTCAAGCGCATCTAGTAATATGTCCTTGGATATTCCTTTTTCTTTTTCGATTTGTACCAAAGCTTCGATAAATTCTGTATTCATTCTTGCTCCTCATTCCATTCAAATTTAAGTTTTGCTGCCGATATTTTGTCTTTCGGAATTGAATAAGTTTTCCCATCCTCGATGGTGACGGTATCATTTGAATAATTTTTTAGGATCCCTGTAAAATTCTTTTTGCCGTCTATCTTTTCAAAAGTCTTAATTTCTACCATAGAGCCAATATATTTTATAAAATCTTTATCTTTTTTAAGGGGTCTTTCAACACCTGGAGATGATACCTCTAAAAAATAGCTGTAGGGTATTGGGTCCATTTCGTCCAGCATCTTACTGAGCTCCATGCTTACCAACTGACAATCATCAAGAGTTACTCCTCCAGGTTTATCAATATAATACCTTAAATACCAGTTTCCAGATTCCTTTACAAATTCCATATCAACCAACTCAAATCCCTTACTGTCAGCTACTAAATTTCCAATGTCCAGCAGCTTCTTAAAAATTTTTTCATTCAGCATAAAAACCACTCCTAAATCTAAAACGATAAATATAATATTAAAGAGTGGGAATTTACCCACTCTAAGTTTCTGCCCGTTAAAATGTCTGCTTGTCACGGTATAATTATACCACAGGATATTGATGAATGCAACTTAAAACAAGCTTATTTGGTCCGTTTCCTGTAAATTAGCCAGCACCCCGTTTTGCCTTAAAATCTGAACAACATTTTTTGTTATTCTCGCCCTTCGCTGAAGATCATCTATTGATGTAAATCTTCCTTTCCGCCTTTCTCTTTCTATATTTTGCGCTGCAGTAATTCCTAAGCCTTGCAGTGATTTTAAAGGCGGCAGTATTCCGGCTTCTGTTATTTTAAATCTCTTTACATCCGACTTATATAGATCTATCTGAGCAAATTGTATACCTCGTGCATACATTTCATTTGCAACTTCTAAAATCGTAAAGAGGTTTTTCTCTTTTGCTGTTGCTTCCTTTTCGTTTCTCTCAATTTCAGCCATCTTTTCTCTGATTTTCTTAGGACCCTGTAATATAAGTTCAGCATCAAAATCATCTGCTTTAACGGTAAAATAAGTAGCATAAAATGCCTCGGGGTAATGCACTTTAAAATAGGCTATCCTAAATGCCATTATTACATATGCAACGGCATGGGCCTTAGGAAAAAGGTACCTTATCTTCTTACAAGAGTCAATAAACCAGCTATTTACATTTTTATTTTCGCTTAAAATTTTTTCATATTCGGGCTTTAAGCCTCTCCCTTTTCTTACGTCTTCCATAATACTAAAGGCGATTTTTGCATTAACGCCATTATTGATTAAGTAAATCATTATGTCGTCTCTTGTAGCAATTACATCCTTTAAAGTGGCTATCCGGCTTTTTATTATATTTTGTGCGTTATTGAGCCACACATCCGTGCCGTGGGACAATCCGCTTATTCGCACCAATTCAGAAAAAGTTGTCGGCCTGGTATCTTCCAACATTTGTCTTACAAACTTAGTGCCGAATTCCGGTACCCCTAAAGTTCCCACAGTAGTTCCTAAAACCTTTGGATCTAGGCCTAGTGACTCTAAGGAAGAAAATATTTTTAAAGTTGCAGGATCATCAAGAGGAATCTTGCGCACATTTACGCCTGTTTCTTCTTCGAGCATTTTAATTACCGTAGGATCATCATGGCCCAGTAAATCAAGCTTTAAAAGTCTGTCGCTTATAGAATGATATTCAAAGTGAGTTGTAATGACCCCCGACCCCTTATCGTCTGCAGGATGTTGAATCGGTGTAAATTCAAAAATCTCCTTGTCTTTTGGAACTACTATAATTCCTCCGGGATGTTGGCCGGTTGTTCTTTTGACGCCTGTAATTCCTTCTGAAAGCCTTGTTAACTCAATATTAGGCAGCTGAACATTTTTTTCTTCCAGATAAGCCCTTACAAAGCCAAAAGCAGTTTTTTGTGCAACTGTTGAGATCGTGCCTGCCCTAAAAACATGATGTTCGCCGAATAACTCTTCTACATATTTATGCGCCTTTGACTGATACTCTCCGGAAAAGTTCAAATCTATGTCGGGAATTTTATCGCCTTCAAAGCCCATAAAAACTTCGAAGGGGATGTTAAAACCTTCTTTTCTCATAGGCGTTCCACATTTAGGACAATTAATATCAGGTAAGTCAGGACCTGTTATGTCATTTTTATCTTCTTCAAAGATCGACAGCTTGCATTTTGGACATATATAGTGAGGGGGCAGGGGGTTTACCTCAGTAATTTGGCACATGGTCGCAACCAAAGAGGAACCTACAGAACCTCTTGAGCCCACAAGATAACCATCTTCCATAGATTTTTTCACTAATTTGTGCGCAATAAGATATATCACAGCATAGCCGTTATTGACTATTGAATCTAATTCATGCTTTAGCCGATCTTCGACAATTTGCGGCAATTCTTCGCCATAAATTTGCTTTGCTTGCCGATAAGTCATTTCTATTATTTCTTCTTCAGCGCCATCTATTTTAGGCGGATAAAGACCCTCGGGAAAAGGAACTATATCATCTGCAATCTCATTAGCTATAATATTTGGATTTTCAACAACTACTTCGTAGGCTGTTTTCTCCCCTAAGTATTGGCATTCATTTAGCATTTCATCTGTAGTGCGTAAATACAGTTTTGATTCTTTATCAGCATCTTGAAAACCCTGAGCATTTAAGAGAATTTTTCTAAATATCTCATCTTGCGGATTTAAAAAGTGTACATCGCCTGTCATGACAACGGGTTTATTTAATTTTTTCCCAAGATCGCATATTGCTCGGTTTATATTTCCTAATCTTTCTATTCCACTTACATATTCTCCGTCAATTAAAAACATATTATTTTGGAGAGGCTGAATCTCTAAAAAATCATAGAACTCAGCTATTCTTTCGATTTTAGCAGGATCATCGAAATGAAGCAGAGATTGATAAAGTTCACCTGCCTGACATCCACTTCCAATTATTAACCCATCTCGATAACGCTTAAGTAACGATTTTGGTATTCGGGGATGTCTGTAAAAAAAGTTCAAATGAGACATAGAGACAAGTCGATATAAATTTTTTAAGCCTTCATTGCTTTTTACTTGAATAATTGCATGATATGAGCTTAGGGTTACCGTTCCTTTTTGCAGCTTATAGATATCATTTATCTTTGAAAGATTATTTATACCGGCTTCATTCACCCGACCCAGCAGTTCTTTTAATATGAGAGCTGCTGTGTTTGCGTCATCCACTGCTCTATGATGAGAGCCCATCCCTATATTAAGATCCTTTGCGATGGTATCAAGTCTATGGTTTTTTAATTTTGAAAGGATAATCCTGGCAAGAGCTAGAGTATCCAATACACCGTTCTTAAAAGATAGTCCGAGCCTTTCGGCATCTCTGCGGATAAATCCAGAGTCAAAATCGGCATTATGGGCTACAAAAACTGCATTACCGAGAAAATCTATAAATTGAGGCAAAACTTTTTCTATAGGCTCTGCAGACTCTAACATTTCGTTGGTAATACCTGTTAAATTTACAATATTTGGCGGAACCGGATGCTTCGGCTTAACAAATGAACTGAACCTGTCGATGATTTCATTATTAATAACTTTAACTGCTCCGATTTCTATTATTTCGTCTCCGTCAAAGCAAAGACCGGTTGTTTCGATGTCAGTAACAACAAAAACCGTATCCTTTATCATTTTATCCGGAGGTTGAGCCATAACCGGGTTTTCATCATCAAATATATAGGCTTCTACTCCGTAAATCGGCTTTATGCCAAGCTTTTTCGAAACAGAATATACTTCAGGAAAGGACTGAAGTACTCCGTGATCTGTAAAAGCAACTGCCTTATGTCCCCATTTTTTGACTGTTTTTAATACCGATTCCGGAGAACATAAGGCATCCATAGAACTATACCGTGTATGTAAGTGTAATTCCACTCTCTTTTCAGGGCTCGTATCTACTCTTTCAGGTTTATCGTCAATATTAATATCAAGTGGGACTAGTTCATGCTCTTGAGTATATTTGCTAATTTCAATCTTGCCTCTTACCTTAACCCACATACCCTCTTTAATGGCCTGCTCTAAAGATTTTTGCTTCTCGGACAGAAAAATCTTTACCGGAATTGAGCCTGTATAATCAGTTAATCCAAAGGTAAGAAGAAGTGTCCTATTTCTAAGCTCTCGCTTTTCAATATTAAAGATTTCTCCCATAAAGGTTATATTACTATTTTCAGTAATATTTTCGCCTATAGGAATCGGCCTTTCTTCGATTTTTTTACCCAGTAAAATAGATGAATATTGACCTGTTACCCCGTTAGAAACTAAATCAACTGATGATTTTTCATAGCCGCTTCTTTCACTATTCTGCCTTAAGATTGATTCGATTATTTCTTTTTCTTCTTCATTTATATCATATGTATCTTTTTTTCTACCATTAGATGGAATTTCTTTGAAAGAAACCTTTAATGGAATACCGGAATTTGCAAGGTAATGCTCTATCAATGAAGAAACCTTGCGTTCTTTTAAAAATTCAGCACCACCGGGTTCTACATAAATATTTATTCGCTTTTCGTCTAATTCCCAATAACTGTCCAATAGCCACATTTGCGCCGCAGGAGCTTTGAGAAAAACGCGCTCTAACAATTTATCCCATATCTTTGTAATAAGTATTTGGAACTTATTTTGGGAATTAAGTTTAGTAAAACCAAGTTCTATTTTGCCAGTAGCTGGCAAATGTTTGAATATTAGTTGTTTGAGTTTTGATAATATGCTTTCAGTTAGTTCTGATTCTGCAAGTATAGACAATTTTAGGTCCTTATTTTCCTTAGAAACTGTTACATTTTCTAACAATATGTTATCAAGCAGTTTTTTTTCTTCAAAATTAAAAATGTCTAAATCCTGCTCGGTAAATATATTCTTAATTTTAATCATGCCACGATCCTTCTTATTCTATGAAGATGCATTTTCGTTTATTTTAAATTTTACAACACTGGTCATTATGTCAAAGTACATCTTCATTCTCGACAAAAAGCCTATTACTAAACCTCTTTTCTCTTCTTTCATAACATGTGTAAGATTTGAAAGATAAACTTGTTTAACATTTATTTTTTCTTTCGCAGCCACTAGAGTTAGCGCCATTTCTATGCCATAATCTTGCACATTGTGTTTTTCAAGCTTGCAAAAAAGCGTTCGCTTTACACCTCTCTGGCCAGAAAGAAATGGGGCAATTTTTTGAGCAAAATCTGTTGCACCTCTGCCAAACTTAAATATGCCTATGGTCATATCGGCCTGGCCATCTGCTACCGGCCAAATAAGCTGAGTTATATGTTCGCGCTTAAGTCCTATTAAATCTGCGTCAAGCATTAAAATAATGTCAGCATCAGTACTTTTTACTCCTAATAGTACCGCATTTGTTTTTCCTTGATTTTTCTCAAGTTCGATTACGATAGTTCTATACGCTTTTGCTATTTTTGCAGTATTATCGCTTGAGCCGTCACTTATAACAATAACTTCATCTATTAGCTCATGGGCGCATAGCGGCTCTAGAACACCGCCTATTGTTTTTTCTTCATTATAAGCGGGTATTACAGCAGCGATCTTCATATATAATACCACCTTTTTAAAGTGTTTGAACCCGTAAATTAAATCCTAATAAGATTTTGCAAAATAAGCAGTTGTGTTAGATTCTTTTCCACATATTATGCACTTACCGGTATTGAGCTCCTCTGAAAACGGAATGCATCTTAAGGTTGCTCCTGTCTGCTCCTTTATATGTTTTTCGCAATCAGGGCTGCCGCACCAGTGAGATTTTATAAAGCCGCGTTTGGCTTCTATGATTTCTCTAAATTCTTCAAAGTTGTCAGTTTCTCTAATGTTATCGTCCATGAATTTTTTAGCCTGCAAGAACATGTTGTTTTGTATGTCATCCAGTAATTCTTTTAATCGAGGGAGCAGCTCTGATTCATCAACAAAGTATTTTTCTCCGGTATCTCTTCTTACAAGAACTACCTGATGTTTTTGAATATCTTTAGGCCCTATTTCGATGCGCACCGGTACCCCGCGCATTTCCCATTCATTAAATTTCCATCCGGGAGTATATTCATCTCGGCTGTCTATTTCAATTCTTATGTCGTCTTTCAGTTGAGCTAAAATCTCGTCAGCTTTAGCAAGCACTGTTTCTTTTTGCTTGCCTAAAATAGGTACGAGAATTGCTTGAATAGGAGCTATAACAGGCGGCAGTTTTAGGCCGCGATCATCGCCGTGAACCATAACAATGGCTCCTATCAGCCTAGTAGTAACACCCCAGGAGGTCTGCCATACATATTTTAGCTGACCATCTGTATCTAAATAAGTTATATCATATGCTTTTGCAAAATGCTGTCCAAGATTATGGGAAGTTCCTGCCTGAAGCGCTCTACCGTCTCCCATGAGAGCTTCAATGGTATAAGTTTTTAATGCCCCTGCAAATTTTTCACTCTCGGATTTTACTCCTTTTATAACCGGCAGGGATAAATCTTTTTCCACAAGATCTTGATATATATCAAGTATTCTTAAAGTCTCTTCTTCTGCTTCTGTATCGGTGCGATGAGCTGTATGGCCTTCTTGCCAAAGAAATTCAGCAGTGCGCAAAAATGGTTTTGTGCTTTTTTCCCAGCGGACCACATTGCACCACTGATTTATAAGTACCGGCAAGTCTCTCCACGACTTTATCCATTTGGAATACATATTGCATATTATCGTTTCAGAAGTGGGTCTTACAGCTAAGCGTTCAGCTAATTCTTCATCGCCTCCATGAGTCACCCACGCCACTTCCGGAGCGAAACCTTCCACATGCTCACTTTCTTTTTGCAAAAGGGATTCTGGTATAAATAAAGGGAAATAAGCATTTTTATGTCCAGTAGCCTTTAAACGGTCATCTAAAAGCTTTTGTATATTTTCCCACAAAGCATAACCATAAGGCCTTATAACCATGCAACCTCGGACGGGGGAATAATCTGCCAATTCGGTTTTAAGTATGACATCTACGTACCATTGCGAAAAATCTTCGGTTTTCGATGTAATCTCTTTTACAAAATCATTTTCCATAATTATAAAGTATTTCCTCCTTCAATTATCCTACGTTGTATCACATTCATGAATTAATAATATCATATATTTCATGCATAAGTTCTGAAACTGCATCTTCCTCCGGCACAGTTTTTATTATCTCACCTTTTTTAAATATTGCAACCCTTTTTTTACCTCCTGCAATCCCTATATCAGCTTCCTTCGCTTCGCCCGGCCCGTTTACTATGCAACCCATAACCGCAACTTTCAGAGGCTGTTTAATAGAAGATAATTGTTCCTCTACTTTTTTTGCTATATTAATTAAGTCAATCTCTGTTCTAGCACATGTAGGGCAAGATATTAATGTTACTCCATACTCCTTTAAATTCAGACTTTTTAATATTTCAATACCGACCCTAACCTCGTCCAAAGGCTCACCGGTCAAAGATACTCGTATAGTATCGCCAATTCCTTCGTATAATAAAACTCCTAAACCTATTGCAGATTTTACAGTGCCTGCCATAAAAGTTCCTGCCTCTGTAATACCTAAATGAAGAGGATAATCGGTTTTATCGGCTATCATTTCATAAGCCATGATGCCGGATATAACATCAGAAGATTTTAGTGAAAGAACTATATCGCTAAAATTCATATCTTCAAGAATATTAATATGCCTTAGAGCACTTTCGACCATTGCTTCAGCGCTTGGCCTGCCGTATTTTTGAATTAAGTCTTTTTCTACAGAGCCGGAATTAATCCCTATTCTTATCGGAATTTTGTAATCTTTTGCATAATCCACAACTTGTTTTATTTTATTCTTACTGCCAATGTTGCCGGGATTTATACGTATTGCATCTGCCCCGTACTTAATAGATTCAATAGCAAGTCTGTGGTCAAATTGAATATCGGCCACAATAGGTATATGAACTTGACTTTTTATCTTAGAAATCGCAATTGCGCTATCTTCATCTGGAACTGCAACACGGATTATATCACAACCGGCATCTTCAAGCTTTAATATTTGAGATACAGTATTTTCTATATCATATGTCTTTGTATTGGTCATAGACTGAACACTTATAGGAGAGTCACCGCCAACTGCTGTGTTACCTACTGTAATCTTTCTCGTCTTACGCCTTTTTTTCATGCCGTATTTTTCCTCCATAGCCTAATCAAAACTTCCTTTCCTATTCCTATGATAATACAAGGTTTACTTTATCCACTTGATTAAATCGAGCTTACTAATGTCTTTAAACAAAACTATTATCATAAAAATCATCAAAATTACAAAACCTATAAAATGTATAAACCCCTCTTTTTCTAAATCTATCGGCCTGCCTCTTAAAATTTCTAATATAATAAATACGCATCTGCCGCCGTCAAGGGCAGGAATAGGAAAAATATTAAATAGTCCCAGATTTATACTTATGAGAGCCGCAATGTACATAACCTGAAAAATTCCATTCTTCGCAGCTTCTTCTACTATTTGGAAGATACCAACAGGCCCTACCACGTCAACCGCTGCTTTACCTGTTAACATCTGAGCTAGACCGACTAATATCATTTTAGTTATCCAAAAGGTTTTCTGAATTCCAAATTGAAGACTGCGGCTCAAAGAGTGTTTTACAACAACTGTTTTAATCCCTATTATACCTCTTTTTGTGTCGGGATCTTCTTTTGCCGTTACATTATATGTTATAAGGGTATTGTTTCTAGAGACTGTTATTTCTACTTGTTCTTTTGGCCTATTGCTTATTCTATCGACTACATCTTCCCATGAATTTACTTTAATGCCGTCAACGGCATAAATTACGTCTCCGTCGCGTATCCCGGCTTCTGCAGCAGGCTCGCCGGGAATGACAGTAACCTGCGTTGTTGCAATTCCTGAAGAAAAACTTATAGCAGAAAGCAAGATAGCGGCAATAAGAAAATTCATTAGGGGGCCTGCCAAAATAACAGCTAATCTTGTAAGTGGCGGCTTATTGTTGAAAGCGCGGGGGTCGCTGGTAGCAGCATCTTCACCTTCCATTTTAACATAGCCGCCCAAAGGCAATAATCTTATGAAGTAATCAGTCTCTTTACCTTTAATTTTCAAAATTTGAGGTCCGAATCCCATACTGAATTCGTTGACCTTTATACCTGAAAGCTTTGCAACTATAAAGTGTCCAAATTCATGAAAAAAAATAAGCGCTCCCAGAACTATTATTGTCGGAATAAGAGTTAACAATATTTCCACCTTCTGAAACTTAAACTTTTTTTGTAGACTTATTTAATGGAGGTATTATCCCTGAATGAATCAATGCTCTTACTACTACTACAACAAGAGGGCCTATAAACAAGCCTATCCAGCCCAAAAATTCTATACCAAAATATATGGAAATTAAAGTTAGCATAGGGTCAACATTCAGGTTTTGTCCTATAATTTTCGCTTGCAGGACCTGCCTCGTTCCAAGTACCACAATATATAATATAAGCAAGCTTACAGCAAAACCTATTTTATTTACTATCACTGAAAAAATTATCCATGGTATAAATATCAAGCTTGGTCCAAATATAGGTACAAGGTCTAATAGCCCACAAATCAATCCTAAAATCAGCGCATAGTCCACCTTTAAAATGTAAAAACCTGCAATAGTAATTATAGTAGAAATCATGACTAGTATTATCTGCGCTTTTATCAAACGAAAAAACGATAAAATAATCTCAATTTGTACAGAACGCACCCTTTCCTGAATTTGCTCAGGAAAAAGATTCTTTATTGATTCAATGATTTTATTTTTGTCTTTGGTAAGAAAATAAGTAAACAAAAATACAAAAATTATTACGAAGAAAATATTAATAAATAAATTTGGAACAAGCCATATCTTATCAACTAAGAAACTGTAGTACTCAGATATTTTGTTAGTGATCATTAATAATATTTGATCTACATTAGCCTTTAAATAAGTTATGACTTCATCGGGTATACTTGATGAAAACTTACCTATGGATTGTAATATTTTATCAAAGATCGAATTGAAATATTCCCGCTGCATAGGCAGTAAATTTATCAGCCGCGCAAGCTCGAAAACAAAACGTGCAGCCATTACAAATAAAAGATAGCCTAATCCACAGAATAAAAGAGTAAGAAAGATTATCGTAACTACTCCCCGAGAAAAACCTGTCTTTTTTTCAACAAAACTCACCGGTGTATCAATTATTATAGCAAAAATTACAGCAATAACTAAAGGAAGTAAGTGCCTGAAAGATAAGATAATCAAAAACGCGCTTATTATTACAGCTAAAATCAGCATGATTATAGGCGCATACGGACTTTTTGTTTTCATCAAAAACCACCCTTTTGAAGTATGAACAAAATATAAATATATGCTACGGGAAAGGAAAACAGGGCACTGTCAAGTCTATCAAGCACTCCACCGTGACCGGGAATTATATTGGAAAAATCCTTTAAATTGCAATAGCGCTTAATTAAGGAAGCTGCCAGATCACCGGCTTGCGAGAAAAGTGAGATCAAAAAGCCCAATGCAATTACGTAAACCATAGCTGCTTCGGGTATAAAATACTTAGCAAAAATGGCACACGCAAGCACACTAAATAAAATGCCACCCATACTTCCTTCTAAAGTTTTTTTTGGACTAATAGTAGGGGCTAACAGTCTTTTTCCAAACACAATTCCTATAAAAAATGCACCGGTATCACATGCCCAGATTGTAATGAATATCCACCAAGTAAGAATTGTTCCATTCGGAAGATTTCTAACTAAAATAATACACATAAACAAAAAGGATGTATATGCAAAAGAAAAAATACTAAAAACAGAATCAGTCAAAGACTTTTTATTATTGTTGAGCAGATTATATAGAAATGTTATAATAATAATCAAAATTATAGCAAAATACGCCAAAATAAAATCAAAGTCTACCGAAAAATTAGCAAAATAAAGTAATATTGCGGCTACAGCAGCATCTAAAACAAGATTTATGCTGATGCCTTTTTGTTTAAAGGCATTGCTTAGCTCATAAAGTGCGCATAAGTTTAATATATAGATGCCAAGATAAAATATCCAGTTGCCTGTATTTATTATGTATCCTAAAAGCAGTATTCCAATAACAGCGCTGATAATTCTTGTAAGCATCAATCCACCCGCTTTACTTTTTTAAACCCCCAAATCTTCGTTCTCGCGTTTGGTAATCATAAATTGCACAAATCAGATCTTCTTCTTTAAAGTCAGGCCAATATGTTTGGGTAAACCATAATTCCGAGTAAGCAATTTGCCATAATAAAAAGTTGCTTATTCTCAGTTCTCCACTTGGCCTTATCAGCAAATCCGGATCCGGAAGTCCGTATGTGTATAAATATTGCTCAAACAATTTCTCATCAATCTTATCAATGCATAAATCTCCATTTAAAACATCAGTGCATATATTTTTACAGGCAAAGAGGATTTCGCTGCGTCCTCCATAGTTTAAAGCTATATTTAAAATTAGGCCTGAATTATTTTGAGTTTTTGTCATACTCTTTCTTATCTGATCAGCAATTTTTTCAGGTAGTTCTTCCCAATTTCCGCTTATTACTATTTTAACATTATTTTTATGGAGGGCATCTACCTCTTTTTTAAAATAATAGAGCAGTAGATTCATTAGTGAGCTTACTTCTTCAATGGGCCTTTTCCAATTCTCTGTAGAAAATGCAAAAACAGTTAATACTTTAATTTTAAGTTTTGAGCAAGATTCCACAATACTTTTTAGGGTTTCTGCGCCCGCCCAATGGCCAGCTATCCTTGGAAGCCCGTTTTTTTGCGCCCACCTGCCGTTTCCATCCATAATAATTGCTATATGCTGTGGCATTTTATCGGGTGATAGTTTTTTTATATTATTTAACGTTTCTTTCACGGATATACGCCCCCAGTTTGTGCAAAAAGATCCCCTCTCCGGCGAGGGGATCGCAGATTAAATATTTAGCCTCGGCTGGAATCAAGTTTTACACTTCCATTATATCAGTTTCTTTAGCTGCTAGCATCTTGTCTACTTCTTCTATGTATTTATCGGTTAATTTTTGGATTTCTTCCTGAGAACGCTTCAACTCATCTTCAGAAATTTCTCCACTTTTTTCCATTTTCTTCAAATTTTCATTGTATTCACGGCGAATATTTCTTATAGATACTCTAGCTTCTTCGGCCTTTTTCTTGGCCAATTTTAAAAGTTCCTGCCTTCTTTCTGAAGTAAGTTCAGGCAAAACAAGCCTTATAACTTTACCATCGTTATTCGGGGTAAGTCGAAGATCTGATTTTAAAATTGCCTTTTCTATGACTCCAAGCATTTTAATATCCCAAGGTTGTATCACTATCATCTTTGGTTCCGGAACGCTTATTGAAGCGATCTGATTTATCGGAACCGGCGAACCGTAGTAATCTACATATATCTTGTCTAAAAGTGAAGCCGACGCCCTGCCGGTTCGTATAACGACAAATTCCGATTTTAACTTTGACAGCACTTCCTTCATTTCTTTTTCCATTTCCGTATATATGCTCTTATCCAAGCAAAATCAACTCCCTTTTACTGTTGTTCCTATATTCTCCCCCATTATTACTTTTTTTATATTTCCCGGCGTATTAATGCCGAAGACAATAATAGGTATCTTATTGTCCATGCACAGCGAAGTTGCTGTAGAATCCATGACTCCCAAACTTTTGTTTAAAACATCAATATAGTCAAGCGAAGTAAATTTTTGCGCTGTAGGATTTATTACAGGATCTGAATCATATACACCGTCAACTTTTTTTGCCAGAAGAATAACTTCTGCATCGATTTCAGCCGCTCTTAAGGCTGCAGCAGTATCTGTAGAAAAAAACGGATTTCCCGTGCCTGCGGCAAATATAACAACTCGCCCTTTTTCCAAATGCCTGATTGCTTTGCGGCGAATATAAGGTTCTGCAATTTCTCGCATTTCTATAGCGGTCTGGACCCTGGTTTGAACTTCTCTGTTTTCCAATGCGTCTTGCAATGCAAGAGCATTAATAACGGTAGCCAGCATCCCCATATAATCCGCCGTTGCTCTATCCATTTCTTTATAATCTCTACCTCTCCATATATTACCACCACCCACTACGATTGCAATTTCTACATTAAGGTCATGAATTTCCTTGATTTGATCTGCAATCGAATTTAGTGTATCCTGATCTATGCCAAAACCCTTGTTACCGGCTAATGCCTCTCCACTTATTTTTAATACAACTCTCTTGTAAATTGGTTTTTGCATTAAAAACCCTCTCTTTACTAAAATAATTCTCTATTTAATTGGTAAAATCCTCTTTTTTAAAAAAGAGACACTTAAAAAATAGTGTCTCTTTTTGCTGTTTAACTGCAGCAGCATCCACTCTCGGTGTTTTCCAGTGTTTCTCCTTTTTCGAATCTTACAAAACGGCTAATAACTATATTCTCACCGAGTAATGCAATTTTTTCCGTTAACAGCTGTGAAATGTTTTTATCAGGATCTTTAATAAAAGGTTGTTCCAAAAGACAATTTTCTTCGTAAAACTTTTCAAGTTTTCCATCGACAATTTTATCAACTATATTCTCGGGCTTGCCTTCGTTTAAAGCTTGTGTCCTAAATATTTCTCGTTCTTGATTAATTACATCAGCAGGAACCATATCCCTTGAAAGATATTTAGGATTTGAAGCAGCTACCTGCATCGCAATGTCTTTTGCAAACCTTCTAAATTCTTCGTTTCTTGCAACAAAGTCAGTCTCACAGTTAACCTCTACCAAAACTCCAATTCTTCCGTCGCCATGGACATATGCTTCTATAACACCTTCGGTGGCTACTCTGCTTTGCTTCTTTGCGGCTTTAGCCAAGCCTCTTTCCCTCAAAATTACTATAGCCTTCTCTATATCTCCGTCTGCTTCGGTTAATGCATTCTTACAGTCCATAATTCCTGCGCCTGTCTTTTCGCGCAGCTCTTTAACCTGTTGTGGAGTAATCATAAAGCACAAACCTCCTCATTTTTGAAATAAAAGGTAAGGGTAGTTAACGCCCTTACCTAAAGTGTGTTCATTCAGCCGCTAACTGTTCTCCCTGTCTACCCTCGATTACAGCATCGGCAATCTTTTCTGTTATCAATTTAACAGCTCTTATAGCATCGTCGTTTCCGGGTATTACATAATCTATCTCGTCTGGATCACAGTTTGTATCGACAATTGCGATTAATGGTATTTGCAGTTTTCTCGCTTCCTGAACGGCTATCCGTTCCTTTCTGGGATCAACAACAAAAACTGCTTGGGGGAGTTCTGTCATATTTTTTATACCGCTTAAGTTCTTCTCTAATCTTTCCTTTTCATGACGTAAATTAATTACTTCTTTTTTTGGAAGAACTTCAAAAACTCCTTCTTCCTCCATTTTCTCTAGCTCATGGAGCCTATCAATTCTTTTACGGATAGTCTTGAAGTTTGTAAGCATTCCGCCGAGCCAACGCTGATTGACATAGTACATTCCACATCTTTCGGCTTCTTCTTTAATAGATTCTTGGGCCTGTTTTTTTGTACCCACGAATAAAATGGTGCCGCCCTCTGCGGAAATATTTTTTACAAACTCATAGGCCTCCTCCATTTTCTTTACCGTTTTTTGAAGGTCTATGATATATATTCCATTTCTTTCGGTAAAGATGTATTCCTTCATTTTGGGGTTCCATCTTCTTGTTTGATGCCCAAAATGAACTCCCGCTTCTAATAGTTGTTTCATTGAAATAATTGACATTTTTTCACCTCCCGGTTTTATTCCTCTACCGGCTTCATTGATCAAAGGAACCTAAAAGGTACCGCCTTTGAAAATCCACCGATATGTGTATTTTTACCGTGTGTTAGTATACCATAAAAGCTTCATCAGCGCAAGGACCTAAAACTAAAATTTTTATGTGATTTTATCTCTTTTCTCCGATTAACTGTAACTTGCAAAATGTTTATTGTAATAAAAAACGCCGTATATTCGGCGAATAAATATTGGGCAGCATGATTTTACGAAAATTTACCAAGCACTAAATCCTTACATCAAGATGACGATTAAGTTTTTTATTAGCTTCTTTCGTTTCTTCCTTTTTCTTTTTGCCTTTCGAACTACCTTTTTGGTTACTTCGTTGCTCTTGTCGGAACTCTGCCTTTTCGATCTGGTCTCGTTCAGTGATTTTTTGTCTTTTAGTTTTAATCTGTTCTTGAAAGCCTGCGGCAAGAATAGCCTTGTTGTCATCAATATTTTCATTTATAACATTTTGTACTTTTGCAATTTCTGTAGCTTTTGGTACAATCATCTGCATATCTATCGGTTTTATCGCCATTATAAACACCTAACCTTCATAAGGTCCAAATTTTATTTGGCCTCCATAATTGTAAAAGGTTACATGGTCAATTTTATCTCTAATTTTTAAACTGGCATTGCCAATAATTATATTCACGCCTGCATAGCATACATCAGAAGCAGATATGTTCGCTTTATCTGAATATGAAATTGCAAGGTCGAGATTTTCTTTTTCAATCAAAAGCTCTGATTTTTCTTCAACTAATACATCTTTAGTGCTAAGAAGTTTTTCAAGGAGGGTTTCTTTTTCGGGTGAAAGCTGATCTGCTTCCTTGAGTTTTTCCAGCACCGGCACAGCCTGTTCAATTTTATGCAAATCTGATTCGATTGCATGAAGCTTATTACATATTTCTTGATATTTGAGCTTTAAGGACGGGTTCATGCCTACCTCGAGTTCTGTATAGGTGCACATTGGAGAACCTATTGTTTTGGCAACAATTTTTTCTCCTGCCCTTGCAACACCCCCTACTATCAGACCCTTTTTCCCTTTTGCCGTTATATTTTTGCCGGCCGAAAGAGAGCTGTGCATAGATGCATCTAAAATCTCAATATTTTCCCCAGCTTCAGCAGTTGCATTTTCTATGTATCTTGCTGTAATTGAGCCATTGGCTTTCAAATATCCCTTTCCCTGTCCCTGCACTCCTCTTTTTATTATAATATTGCCCTCTGATTCGATCTCGGCTGCCTCGACTATTCCGTTTATCTCTATATCTCCTGCAGATTTAATGCTAAAACCGCTTTTTACATTCCCAAATACAGTTATGCTCCCTAAAAAATCAATATTTCCCGTTGCAGGCCCTACATCACCTTTTATTTCTAAAACAGGTAAAACACTTATTTTGTTACCGCTAATAATAGGCTGGCCGTCTATGTTCGCAAAAAGTTTCTTCTTATCATCTGACATTACTACATTTTTGCCTATAATAATTCTTGCTTCTCTTCCATTTTTCGCCTTAACAGGCTTGCCCTTTACAGTTTTGCCCGGCGTCCCTTTTGTTGGTGGAAATATTTCTGCAATCAACTGGCCTTTCTTAACATTGATTATGATGTCAAGATTATAATAATCAGCGGTACCATCGGCAAGTATTTTGGGTTTTGCTTCTTGTTTAAGATCAAAATGGTATTTCACATAGCCATCCTTGCCATCAACGGGCGCAGTGCCTGACGCTATCTTGATAGGCTTGTTCAAAATTCTTTTTGTAAGTATTTCTTTAATTAAATCATAATTTAGCCCATAAGTTATATTTTTTGCATCTAGCTCTTTTAAAACGGTATCAAAGTCAGGCAAATTTTCGGTGCCTCTTGGCGAAATTATACACAGCGTAGCTTCCATTTCATCTTTACTTATATCTATTTCTATTTTTGCGTCATTTTCTGTATTATTTTTGCTATCTTCAGAAACGTTTGCTTCTTCTAATTTTTTATTGTCATCAGCCCCCACTATCCAACACTCCTTTGATTATGAAACTTTTTTTCGACTCAGATGGCCCCGCAATCTAAGTATAGCCTTTGTATGAAGCTGAGATATCCTTCCTTGAGAAAGTTCCATAACTTCCGCAATCTCTTTAAAATTTAAATCTTCATAGTAATAAAGAGCTATTACTAGCTTTTCTTGCTGCGGAAGTTTGTTAATTGCATTTGCAAGTATTCTCTTGGCTTCCTCCCTTTCCGCTTGAATATCGGGCCGCTGAAAATGATTTTTTTCTATATCTTCGTCTGAAATTATTAAGTCGTTAAGAGACAGGGCATAACCGACTTTAGATATCTCATTATAAATTTCGTCAAGTTCCCTTTTGGTTATACCAAGATATTCACATATATCGCTGTCGTCAGCGGAACGCCCTAAGATTTGTTCTAATTCTGAAAAAGTGTTTTGGATCGTTTTTGCCTTTTTTCTCGTTTCTTGTGGCACTCCATCTATTTTTCTCAATTCATCTATTATTGAACCTTTTATTCTTGCATATGCGTAAGTTTCAAATTTGACGCCTTTATTTACATCGTATCTTTCAATTGCCTGGATAAGACCGAATATGCCGTAGCTGATAAGATCTTCGTATTCCAAATACGGAGGTAAATTTATATTTAACCTGTTTACTATGTGTTTTACTAATGGAAGATACTTTTCAATCAGCTGTTCTTTGATATATTTGTCCTTTGTAGCACTGTAATTTTGCCACAGCTTTTCGGTATTTTGAATTTGCATTCCTACACCCCAGATTATAAAATCCTTGTACCATGTCCGATGGTTCTGACCGCTAGTCTGCCGTCTTCGCAAAAAAACTCTATCGTACGGCCGTAATTACCTTCTACGTCTTCGGCAATTATTCGGATATTGAGTTGGTTTAATTTATTTCTTACCGCTTCAACATTTCTCTTTCCGATTTGCATAATATTATTTTCAGACTTTATTTGAAACATTTGAGCTCCACCGGCGATTTTGCTTACCATGCGATTTTTACTAGCACCTAGCTTCAGCATTTCTTCAATCAGCACATCAATGGCTGTGTCTGCAAATTTTCCCGGATTGTAATCTTTTTTGCCGCTAAGAGTGCTGTCGGGCAACATTACATGGGCAAGACCTCCAACTTTTGTTAAGTTGTCATACAGCGTTACTCCGACGCAAGAGCCAAGACCCAATGTGATTAAACTGTAAGGAGACTTTGCAGCTTTATATTCTGCCATTCCTACTCTGATTGATGTGTTCAACGGTATTCACTCCAATAGCTTTTAAAAGTAACTGTAACGACTTGTCGTCCGGGATTAGGAAATAATGTAGCCTGATGCCATCCAAACCTTCCGTAAATTCGGTATCAATTAAAAATGCAGTATCTCCTATATATCCATAAAGACTTAGCGGAAAACTTATAATTGCTCCAGCCATATCAAAAGCAAAGCTTGGAACCGAAATTTTTAAAGAGAGCTTTGTAAAATCTGACAAAGCAGTAACATATGAGCTTCCCACAATATTTCCAAGTTCCAATAAGGCGGATTTTTCCATTTCTGAAAAATCCATACCATTCTCTCGTTTTGCGTTCAGCAAGATTTCCGTAAGATGGTATGCATCAATTTCAGGAATCACTATTAAAATATTCCCTTCTATATCTCCGCTTATTCTCATAAAAATTCCTGCAACAAGCTTTTCCGGTCCGCCAACAGATTGAGAAACTTCATCAAAAGGGATAATCTTTATCTGCGGAACTTTTATTGTAATTTTTTTGCAAAGAAGCATAGATAGCGCTGTAGCTGCATTACCTGCGCCTATATTTCCTATTTCTCGCAATGCATCCATCTCTAAATCAGAATACATTTTTAACCACCTTCACATTTGAGCAAGCTGATTTATTTCTTGAGGCTTTAGCAATTTAGCAACATTAAGTAGGATTAATAATCTGCCGTCAATTTTACCTACACCGTCAAGATAATTAGCATCAATACCGCCTATAATAGGTGGCGCAGGTTCAATATCATCTTGAGAAAGTTGGATTACCTCTGTAGCTGCGTCTACTATCATTCCCACAGTTATATCGTCGATTGAAGCTATTATTATTCTTGTGCTATCTGTCACTTCACCGGGAGGGAGGTCAAATCTTTTTTTAAGATCTATAACCGGGACTATTTCTCCTCTAAGATTTATGACTCCTTCCACAAAATCCGGCGTTTTAGGCACTCTAGTTATAGGCATCATTCTCTCGATAGTTTTTACTTGCAGTATATCAATTCCGTATTCCTCGTCACTTAATTTAAATTCTACAAATTGCCGAATATCCTCTGCCATAAAAATCCTCCTTTAAACTAATTTGTTAACATCCAAAATTAAAGCCACTTCACCATCGCCAAGTATTGTAGCTCCGGCAATAAATTTAATATCCTTTAAAAAGTTACCCAGTGTTTTAATCACTATTTCCTGCTGGCCAAGAAGCTCATCCACCGCAAGGCCTATATCTTTTTCTCCTTTTTTTACAACTACTAATGTCATTTCATTATAATCAGAATCACTTTTAACATCTAAGACTCTGTTAAGCCTTATTACAGGAATTACATTGCCTCTTAAAATAGTGACTTCGGTTTTTTGAACCTTTTTAATTTCTTCTTTTGAAACAATAACAGTCTCCTTAATCGAGCTCAGCGGGATAGCATATTTTTCACTTCCAACCATAACCATAAGAGCCTGAATAATAGCTAATGTAAGAGGCAGGCGTATTGAAAATATAGTTCCTGCATCCTTTTTACTCGTAACATCAATAGAGCCGCCTAATGACTCAATTTTAGTCTTTACCACGTCAAGACCTACCCCACGGCCTGAAATATCTGTAACCTCAGCTTTCGTGCTGAACCCCGGTTCGAAAAGAAATGAGGTTATTTCATGCTCTTTAAGGCTCTTTGCCTGTTCTTTATCAATTAATCCCCTCTCAACAGCTTTTTTTACTACACCATCTAAATCAATGCCTTTACCATCGTCAGATACTTCTATAACTACATTATTTCCGTCGTGATAAGCTTTTAACTTAATTGTTCCATGGGCAGGCTTTCCTTTTTCAATTCTTTCCTTTGGATTTTCTATACCGTGGTCTGCTGCATTTCGAATCAGGTGTATTAGCGGATCTCCGATCTCGTCTATTATAGTTCTATCTAATTCGGTGTCAGCCCCCTCGACCACAAGATCGATTTCTTTAGAAAGCTCTCGAGACAAATCGTGAACCACCCTGGGAAATCTATTGAACACATTTTCTATGGGAACCATTCTTGCTTTCATTACAGCATCGTGGAGGCTTGATGTTATACGTTCAAGATATTCTATGGCTTCACGCTGCTTTGCTTGGTAATCCTTTTCGCCCTTATTAATATCGTCTAGACGTGTTTTTATTATAATAAGCTCGCTGACCAAATTCATTAGCGTATCTAAACGTTCTATATCTACCCTTAAAGTTTTCCCTGTCTTTTTAAACGTATTTACGCTTGTAGTCCTGTTTAAAGCATCGTTCTGCGATTCCGAAGTTTGCGCAGTATCTTTATCATCTGGCTTGTAATTAAAGGAACTGGTTTCCTTAACTGATATTGACTCTTGTACAATCGGTTCTATTACAACACTTTCTAATTCTGAAACAGTGTCCAATGCTTTATATATTTCCTCTTTACCTTGAGATGTTACCAGGTACATGGTAAACTCATTGTCGAATTTTTCGTCTTCAATATCTTGGGCTATTGGCTCAGTTTTAATTATTTCTCCAAAGGCTTCCAGCGTTTTAAATACTAAAAATGCCCTTGCTGATTTAAGTAAACATTCATCAGCTAATCTAACAACTATCTGCCAGACATTAAGTCCTTTATCAAGCGCATGAGTTACTAACCGGCCTTCATACTCATTAAAACTGTGCACCGCAATATTTCCTGCGGATATCTCTTCGGCCGCGTCTTTATTGTTAGTATTATTGCTTAAAAATTCATTATTTCGCGCTTTTAAACTATTTATAAGTGCTTGGATGTCGCGCTGGCTTTCTTCACCATTGAGTTCTATGTCATTTACCAACTCTTCTAAAATATCTACACATCTTAATAAAGTATCGATTATTTGTGGTGTCACAGTTAACTGATGGTTTCGCAGCTCTTGAAGCAAATCTTCCATTTCATGGGTCAGCTCTGAAAGCTGCGTAAAGCCCATGGTACCTGACATGCCTTTCAAGGTATGAGCCGATCTAAATATTTCGTCTATAACCTCTTGCGCCGGATTATTTTCCAATTCTAAAAGGTATGTATTAAGACTTGCAATATGTTCTTTGGCTTCCTCTAAAAATACATCCAAATATTGATTATTATTCATTTTTTTCACCTCGACAGTTGATTACTGACCGAATAAGCACTATTTGATTCCCTTTCTTATAAGCTTTCTTTGTGTAGAAAAGATAAATTTAGCTATAGTATCTTGCGCATACTCATCGATTTCTGTAAACTGGGCTGCTATATCGTATTTATGTGAGTGCTGAGCTTGATAATTTTTTTCTGTGCGGACTATTATTGCTCTAAGCCATAAATCATCTAAAATTTCCGGAATCATTATTTCGATCAAAGTTCCTTCTTTTATAAACAGTGAACTGGAAAATTTTGCGCCGCCTGCACTTATATCCTTTGTATATACCTTTATCGGGTTTTGGCAATCAGGTAATTTTATATAAGCTTTTAAAGCGATATTTAGCCGGAAATAATTTCGCTTTTGCTTTTTACAAGGCTCTCCAATCGGCTTTACAATTATGACAGGAATCGGTTCATATTGTTTACCTTCGACTAAACCTTCCATACAGTAAAAAGAAGTTTTTGAAGGAAAATATATGTTTATTTTTTCGCCTTTTTCTATATAATATATTCTTCCCTGCTTCATGGGCATTCCTAAAATTATATGATCGGTTAGAACATCTTCAACTTTTGATGGAAAAAAATGTTCTGCATCGTTATTAAAGATTCCTAAAGTCACCTTCATTCCTATGTCTAAGTAGCATTTCTCCAATCAGATAACCCCCGTATTGGCTTTGATTATAGATACAAGCCTTGTAAACCAACTATTAAGCGTTACATTTGTCTTAGGCAATAGCGGTTCGCCATATACCAGTTTTCTGCCAATGTCCATTAGACACTTTGATGCCAGGCTGTTTGGGTAATTTACAAAAAATGCAACTTGCTCCATATTTGCTTTATGAACTGTCTCGTCTTCTAAAACAAAACCCAGATAATTCAGCTGCATGTTTAAGAATTTTTTGGCTGACCTTGACAACTTTTCCATTGTTCGATTTGCTTCTTTGTAATTGTCGGCTTTGTTAACTACTACATGAATTTTATCGCAAAACTCTCGCGAAATTTTAATTATGGCATAAGCATCAGCCAATGCCCCGGGTTCCGGAGTTGTAATGACTATCGTTTCGTTTGAAGATGTAATAAAGCTTGTTACATTTTTTGAGATGCCGGCGCTTGTATCAATTATAATTATATCAAAGTCATCGGCTAAGGTATTGAAACTATTAATTAGTAATTTAATATCAGAATTGCTAATATTTGCAAGTTCATATAGGCCGGAAGCTCCCGGCAGTATTGATATTCCCAAAGGACCTTCCAAAATTATATCGCGAATACTTTTTCCAATAGACAATATATGAGAAAGGTTGTACTCAGGGAACAAGCCTAACAGGACGTCTATATTTGCAAGGCCCAAGTCTGCGTCAATTAGTAAAACCTTTTTTCCTAAACTTTGCATGGCAAGACCTAAATTAACGGACAAATTAGTTTTACCGACTCCGCCTTTACCACTTGTTACACAATATACTTTAAGATTTTTTCCATCACCGGAGATGTCGCTTATTGAATTCTTTTCCGCAACTATTTTTCTCAATTTTGAAGTTTGTTCGTACATCTTAAATTTCCCCCAAAATCATGTCTGCAATTCTGTCAGCCGAAGCTACCTCGATATCATCAGGGACATTTTGACCCATCGTCAAATAAGAAAGTTTGCAATTTTTTGCTGCTTTTATCGTGTTCAAAAGTACGCCATACGATTTCGTCTCATCTAGTTTTGTCACTATTATTTTTGTATACTGAAGTTCTTTATAATTATTCAAGATATCTATTAAATCACAGGTTTTAGTTGAGGCACTTATTACCAAATGAATTTCAGTAGGGCATATGTTATCTAAAAGACCTTTGATTTTCTTAATTTGCATTCGGTTATTAGGATTAAATCCCATAGTGTCAACTAGCAGTAGATCATAATTTGATATATCTTTATGGATAAGCTTCATGTCTTCTAAATTGTAGACGACAAAAACTGGAATTTCCATTAAATCGCCGTAAAGCCTTAATTGTTCTATAGCTCCAACCCTAAAAGTATCGGTAGTCAGCATAGCTACCCTCTTATTTTTGTATAACGAGAAATGTGCTGCAATCTTTGCAATTGTAGTTGTTTTGCCTACACCTGTAGGGCCCACAAATGCTATTATATTGTTTTCTCTTGAAAGCTCTATTGGCTCAGTTGCGTCAACTAAAGAGGCTATTTCCTTTTTAAAAATATTACGAAGGTCGATTTCACTGCTGCCTTCTTTTATCTCAGCGCTAATACCGCTTATTACCGCATTTATGATATCTGTCTCTATTTCCATATCAGACATTCTGTTGTAAATGTCTTTGAGTGGAGAAGATATGTTGCTCTGATCTGCTTTTATGTCATCTGTAGACTGTTTTTGGACAGAAATCAATTTATTTATCATATCCTTTAGTTCTTTTACTTCACTTTTAATTTGAACAAGTTCAGTTGTAGCCGCTGCCTCTGGTTTTATTATATCAGGCAATACTTGAATTGTGGGCTTTTTAGGAGCGCTTTGCACACTACTTATATCAATATCATTGGCAGCAACTACTTCTACCATATTTTTTGCGAAAAAGCCTAAAAGCCCGCCCTTTTTAATGTGCTTTGTTTGGAGAATAACGGCATCTTTACCAAGTTCAGTTTTTACTTTATAAAAAGCCTCTTGAATATTGTCAGCTACATAGGTTTTAATTTTCATTTTAAGCTTACCACTCCTACTGACCTGACTTCAACATCAGGCTCCAATTCATTGTATGATAAAACCGGCACCAAAGAAATGTAATCTTCCACTATTTTTTTAAAATATACTCTAACCATTGGGCTCGTTAAGACTATTGGAGATATGCCTTTGGCGTGCAATTCATTTACGGTTTGCACAAAGGAATTTCTAATCTTTTGAACCACTACCGGATCTAAGGCTGCGCGGGATCCGGTTTCATCTGATGTTATAGAATTTAAAATCATTTCTTCAATTTGCCTATCAAGTGTAATAACTTGGGCTATTTTATTTGGAACGAATCTTTCAGTTATAACGCGTTTTAGTCTTTGTCGTACATATTCGGTTAGTATATCAGTGTCCTTGGTAAGCATCGCATAATCCCCTAACGTTTCAAGAATCGTTACAAGATCGCGTATTGGTATATTTTCTTTTAATAAATTCGACAATACTTTTTGTACTTCTCCTATTGTAAGCAGTTTCGGCACTATTTCATCCACTAAAGCCGGGTATTGTTCTTTTAAATTGTCCAGTAGGTTTTTGACCTCTTGACGTCCTAATAGTTCATGGGCATATCTTTTTATAATTTCCGTAAGGTGCGTTGCCAGCACTGACGATGCATCAACTACTGTATATCCTTTCATTTCAGCGATTTCCTTTTTATCTGCCGATATCCACATAGCAGGTAATCCAAAAGCAGGCTCGCGAGTTTCTATCCCTTCTATTTCTATTGATTCTCCTGTGGGATTCATTATCAAGTAACTATCAATTCTAATCTCATATCGGCCCGCTTCAACGCCTTTTATCTTTATTATATATTCGTTTGGTCTAAGCTGCATGTTATCTCTTAAGCGTATCATAGGAACCACTATCCCCAAATCAAGAGCGCACTGTCTTCTTATCATAACTACCCTGTCGAGCAAATCTCCTCCCTGGCTTGCATCAGCTAAGGGAATTATATTATAGCCAAATTCGACTTCTATAGGATCTACCTGAAGAAGCGAATATATATTTTCGGGTTTTTTCATCTCTTCCAATTCTTTTTCTTTTTGTAATTCTTCTACTTTTTGGCTTTCTCTCTCGGACGATTTTTTAAGAGTCGTTCCTGCATATCCCAGCATTCCGGCAAGAGCTATAAACGGAATAAACGGCAAACCCGGTATAATTGCAAATAAAGCTAAGACTCCGGAGGATAGCAAAAGTAATCTTGGGTATGCCGTAAACTGCTTTATAATATCTTTGCCCAGATGGCCTGAAGTTGCTGATTTTGTAACAACTATACCTGTTGCTGTAGAAATAAGAAGAGCAGGAATTTGACTAATAAGGCCATCACCTACTGTTAATAGGGTATATCTGTTTAATGCCTCTGCAAATTCTAATCCCTGAAATACCATGCCGGTAATAAATCCGCCTATGATATTAATTATGGTTATGATAATGCCGGCTATGGCATCGCCTTTAACAAATTTGCTGGCACCGTCCATGGCCCCATAAAAATCTGCTTCCCGTTGAATCTCCTCTCGCCGGGCTCGCGCCTGCACTTCATCAATAATACCTGCATTTAAATCAGCGTCTATACTCATTTGTTTACCCGGCATAGCATCTAACGTAAATCTGGCGGCAACCTCTGCAACTCTTTCGGCGCCTCGGGTAATTACCATAAATTGAATAACTTCTATTATAATAAAGATTATGAATCCAACTAAGGGGTTTCCTTTGACGACAAAATTTCCAAATGCCTCAATAACCTTTCCGGCATAACCATTTATTAAGATAAGTCTTGTTGAAGATATATTAAGGGAAAGTCTAAGCAGTGTTGTTATAAGCAAAAGAGAAGGAAATATTGAAAAATCAAGGGGTTTTTCGGTGTTCATAGATATTAACAGAATCAATAATGCCAGTGTTATATTAAAGGTCAATAAAAGATCAAGTAAGGCAGCCGGAACCGGTATTATCATCATAATAACTATAAGCACGGCTATTACAGCCATTACAATGTCGCCAATCTGCATTTAACTAAACCCCCTTTCCTTCAAACTGTATATAAATGCCAAAACTTCTGCAACTGCATTGTATAGCGACTCAGGTATCATGTCACCAACTTCAACAGTTTTATATAAAGTTCGGGCAAGCATTTTATTTTCTACAATAGGAATATCCTCTTTTATTGCTATCTGCTTAATTTTTTCAGCAACCTTGTCAGCACCTTTAGCTAAAACAACAGGTGCGGGATTTGTAGAGGCATCATAACCTAATGCTACAGCATAGTGTGTAGGATTTGTAATAACAACATCAGCCTTACCTACATTTTGCATCATTCTGCTTCGAGCCATTTGACGCTGTACCTGCCGAATTCGTGATTTTATCTGAGGATTCCCTTCCACTTCTTTATATTCTTCCTTTAACTCCTGCTTTGACATCATTAAACTTGTTTCATATTCACGCCACTGGTAGAAATAATCAACTGCGGCTATTATTAAAAGAATAGCTGATGCCTTGATTCCAATTTCAAAAGCAATTCCTGCCGTCAAACTCAAAGTGTCTGTAAGCTGCATATCTAGCATAAGGGAAAAATAAGTCCTATATTTGTTTATTACCGTATAAACTATATACGCTACACCAAGAATTTTTACAATTGACTTTACAAGCTCGAGTAAACCTCGCTTTGAAAATATTCGTTTAAAACCTTCTAAGGGATTTATTCTTTCAAGTTTTGGAGATAAAGGTTCGAAACTTATCACAAAACCTACTTGCATGTAATTTGCTATAATCCCAACTGCGCATAAGCCTAGAGCAATAGGTGCAAGGCCTTTTGCTATAAAAATAATCACCTCGTAGAAAAAAGCTTTTATGGATTGGATGTTAAAGATATCTAAATTAATAACGTCAGTCAAAATATATTCAAAAAAATCCATGGAATTTGTGATTAAGTTTTTCCCTGTGATTTTAATAAGTAAAAAACCGGTAAAAAGTAATAAAGCAGAATTCAATTCTCTACTAGAAAAAACCTGGCCTTTTTCCCGAGCCTTTTGACGCTTTCTCGGTGTGGCTTTCTCTGTTCTTTCTTCTGAAAATAATTGCAAATTCATGGCCTTACCTGCATTTCCATTACAACCATCAAGATTTTTCTATAAACTTCATCATACATAGAGCCTAAAACCACAATAAACATCGGGAAAATTATAATCATTCCTATCATTCCTATTGCTATCTTTAAAGGAAGACCTAGTATAAATACGTTCATCTGCGGAACAGTCCGCGCAATTATTCCAAGGGAAAGATCTGTCAGAAAAACAATTGCGGCAATCGGCAGTGCTATCTTCACACCAAGTGCAAACATATCACCAAACCCTGTAATCATAATATTGAGTAATCCCTTGCTGTATGTAGCTGTCCCTAAAGGTATCAATTCATAGCTCCTAATAACTGCTGTAATCAGCATATGGTGTCCGTCAAAAGTTAAAAACATTAAAAGAGCTAAAATATAGTAATAATTCCCCATAAGCGGAATTTGTGTGTTGCTTTGAGGATCTAAAACATTTACCATTCCAAAACCCATCTCAAAATCTATAATTCCCCCAGCAAGATACAGTGCAGAAAATACTAAAAAGACAGCATATCCCATCGAGATTCCTGTTGCAAATTCTTTTAAAACACATGAAGCGATATCCCAAAAATTCATGGCCAGATTAGGGGCAGAAATAAAAGGGTATACTATAAAAGAAATCAGTGCCGCAAGTCCTATTTTGGCTTGAGCCGGAATTTCTCGCCTACCAAAAACGGGAGTAAGCATAAAAAAGCTAGAACATCTAAATAAAATTAAAAGATATTTGATTATAGCAATTTCGTTTTCTGTACTCATATTATCTGCCTAATGACTATAGAATTATTAATAAATAAAATTTGGGATGCTCGAAAAAAGATTGTATGTAAATTGCGTTATAATATTTAGCATCCATGGACCGAATATAACCATAGAGACCATTACCGCTATGATTTTCGGGACAAACGTTAATGTTTGTTCTTGAATTTGAGTTGTGGCTTGAAAAATACTGATAATAACACCTACTACCATACTTAACACCAGCGCAGGTGCTGAGACCAGTAAAGCTACTGATAGGGCTTCTTTTGCAATATATATCACCGTTTCTTGAGTCATTTTGCCCTCACGTCCTTTTAAGTTTTTTAATGAAAACCTGTAAGTAACGAATTAATCACCAGATTCCAACCGTCCACCATTACAAAAAGCAGTATTTTAAACGGTAAAGATATCATTATTGGAGGCAGCATCAGCATACCCATTGACATAAGTGTGCTTGATACTATCATATCTATAACTAAAAACGGTATGAATATTATAAAACCCATCTGGAAAGCGGTTTTTAGCTCGCTTATTACAAAAGCCGGAATCAAGACATATGTAGGTATATCGTCAAGTGTTTTTAGAGGCTGTTCCAATTTAGCATAATGGACAAATAAAGCCAAATCTTTTTCTCTAGTTTGCCGGAACATAAAATTTCGTAAGGGAACCTGAGCTTTCTCTAAGGCCTCTTGCGTATTTATTTCTTGTCTAAGATACGGCTGCAATGCATTGTTATTTATATCAGTCCAGACAGGAGCCATTATAAAAACAGTAATAAATAATGCAAGACCTATCAAAACTTGAGTTGGTGGAACTTGCTGAACTCCTAAGCCATTCCTTACAAATGAAAGCACTATAATTGTGCGGGTAAATGATGTCAATAATATTAATATAGAAGGTGCAAGGGACAATATTGTCAAAATCAAAATTATTTGCAGTGTCATTGCAGTTTCGTTTGCGGTTTCAGCAGGCTTAATAAAAGGAAATGCCGGTATAGGAATAGGAATTTCTTCCGGAGCCGGAGCAGCATATACAACTTTTTGGCCGACTATAAAGAATAACAGCATTGCAGATGTTATCAAAAATATGTAACGTTTAAGATTTTTCACTTTTTTTCACCGTACTTGTCTTTGTTGAGCCGCTTTTTAGCTTTTTTAAATAAGAATTCAAATGATCAGAAAAAATTTTATCATGAGTATCCTTATTTGACTCGGCAGCTTTTATGAGCTCCTCTTCATTTTCTCCAAGTCTTTCAATTAAAGTTATATTTTCTTTAGTCACACCTAGTATAAACATTCCCTCTGGAGTTTTTACAATGTACAGCCCCTTGTCGCTTCCGAAAAATAAACTATCAACTACTTCCATATACTTGCTTTTTATATTTACCTTAACTTGATGCTTTCCCACCCACTTAACAGTAAAATAAGCCATGAAAGATACAATTATAAAGAATAAGAAATAAACTAAAAGCGTGGTAATACCCTTAAAACTACTATAACCTTGATTGGTCCCATTTCCATTTATATTAGGAGTATCAAAGTCATAATTTTTAAGATTATCAATGTTTATTGAGTCACCATAGCTATAAGTAGCCGGCAACGCCATAAACAAGATAAAAAATACTATAATGCAAACTGTATATCTTTTCATATAAGAACCTTCTTCAGTTTAACTTAAGGCCTTCTTTACTGCTTCAATGACTCTTTCCGGTTGAAAAGGTTTTACCACAAAATCTCTGGCTCCGGCCTGAATAGCATCTATTACCATGGCTTGCTGGCCCATTGCTGAGCACATTATGATTTTTGCCGAAGGGTCAATTGCCTTTATTTTTTTAACAGCTTCAATTCCATCCATTTCCGGCATTGCGATATCCATTATTACAAGATCTGGCTTTAATTCATTGTACGCCTGAACTGCTACCGCTCCATTTTCTGCTTCTCCTGAAACTTGATAACCGTTTTTAGTCAATATATCTTTAATCATCATTCTCATAAAAGCGGCATCGTCTACTATTAATATTCCTCCCATGAAACTCATCCTCCTGTTACTGTAAACTTTTAACCCTGTCAACAGAATTAATTATTTCCGTTATTCGAACTCCGAAGTTTTCGTCTATTACTACAACTTCACCTTTGGCTATTAGTTTGCCATTAACTAAAATGTCGGCAGGCTCTCCTGCCATTTTGTCCAGTTCTATTATTGTTCCTGAAGAAATTTCCAGAATCTCTTTTACCGTTTTTTCTGTCCTGCCTAATTCGACAGTGACCTCTAACGGGACGTCCAATATTAAATCCAGGCTTGATGGTGGGCTAAACACTGCTTCCTCTTGAAGCGGATGAAATTCTACAGGTTTAACTGTGACATTTTGATTTTGCGTGTTAGCCGAGTGCTCCTCTGCTTTTGATTTTTGCGGTACCTCCTGCTTTATTGGCCTATTTGGCTGAGGTTCTTTTTTAGGCGGTTCATTATTATAGGTGCTATTTGCCGTAAGATCTGTATCAGTATCTTCGCCACTTGCAGGGCTTTCCTCAGGCGCAGTTTCTCCCATCGAAAGCGAATAAAGCTCTGCGGCAAGCCTTTTTGCAAAGGTTATGGGCATAAGCTGCATTATTTCGCTTTTTAGAAAATCGCCAACTTCCATTGTAAAGGATATATCTACTATATCTTCATTTTCATCAAAATACCCTTTCAAAGAATCTGCCGCTAAATCTACTCTAGTTAAAGTAGGCGGCGAAATACTTATGTCCTTTTTAAGCATTATTGACAAAGAAGTGGCAGCAGATCCCATCATCTGATTCATGGCTTCTCCAACGGCGCTCATTCTTATATCATCAAGTTCCAAATCGTCGACGTTTCGCCCATCTCCGCCCATCATAAGATCAGCTATAATTTTGGCATCTTCTTCTTTCATTATCATCAAGGTACTTCCGTTTATGCCCTTAGTATATGAAACTTCAACACTTATAAATGGGATGGGATATGCCTCTTTTAGTTTTTTAATAGTTGTTATCGATACTTTCGGAGTTGTGATGACAACTTTATTCTTAAGCAAAGAATAAAGTGTGGTGGCAGATGTTCCTATTGATATATTTCCTATTTCTCCTAGCGCATCTATTTCTTCTTTTGTAATCTGGATATTTTTATCTGCACCATTCGGATCATTGATAAGCTCTTTAATCTCTTCCGGCGACAGGAAGTGATCATTCATAAGATCCCTCCTTTTCGTAATAAATTTTTTGAACTTTTACAGCCATTTTGTTGCGATGTATACCTACGGAGCCTGAAAATTTTAATTTATCCCTTATGCGAACATCTACCCCATCCTTTATATCTCTGTTTAGCCTTATTACATCCCCAACGGAAAGGCCAAGAAACTCCCCTATTGTTATACTTGCTCGACCAAGCTCAACTCTCAATTGTATTTTAGTATCATGGACCTTATCAATAATTACTTCTTTTGCACTACTCGATTGCTCTTGACCGGTTGTGGCCAACCAAATTCTTGTTGACAGCTTAGGCATTATAGGCTCTAAGACTATATGAGGTATACAAATGTTTATCATACCTTCAGTTTTTCCGATTTTTGCATTAAAAGTTATTAGGGCTACTGCCTCGTTAGGGGAAACAAGTTGAACAAATTGAGAATTTGTTTCAAGTTTTTCCATTTTGGTTTGAATATTTTCTATGTCCTTCCATGCCTCATTTAGTATACTTGTCATTTTTGTAAAAATCTTTTCTATAATAGTTGTTTCAATTTCTGTAGGTTCCCGCAACTTGCCGCTATAATCCCCCGGTCCTCCTAGTAATCTATCAATTATTGAAAATGCAATAGATGGATTTATTTCCATTATTGCCGCACCCTTTAGCGGAGAAAAATCTACAACAGATATCAAAGAAGGATTCGGGAGAGAAGATATAAATTCGTTATATGTCATTTGCTCGACAAAAAATACATTTATTTGAACAAAAGTCCGCAATTGAGCAGATAAATAAGTAGTTAAAAGGCGAGCAAAATTTTCATGTATCATGCTGAGGGTATTCAGTTGTTCTTTAGAAAATTTATTCGGACGTTTAAAATCATATGGTTTTACTTTTTTTTCAGATTCTTTTTTTATTTCCTCAGCTTTGACTTCCCCTGTCGACAGAGCGGCTAGAAGAGCATCTATCTCATTTTGTGAAAGTATATCTGACAAAACTTACCGCCTCCGTCTTTAGTTTACTATGATACTGGTAAAATAAACCTCTACGATACTTCCTTCGCCAAGAATCTGGTTCAATGAGCTTTTTATTTCTTTTCTCAGGTCTTCCATGCCATTACTGTCTTTCACTGAATCATAAGTTTTCGACCTTAGTATACTGAATATCCTATCTCTTATTTCACTGTCTTTTTGTGTAACTTGTTCTTGCACTTCTTTGCTTTCTAATAAATAGACTAATGAAAGTTTTATATATCCCTTATCAGATAAATTAGTAAGAAATTCTCCCGCATCATAAGTAACATAACTTTTTGCAGATTTTTCCGAAGAACCATTTGCGTTATCTGAACTTCGACCTACTGTATTTGTTGCAACAAAGTATGCTATACCGGTTGTAAGGGCCAATAATACTATAGCTATAAATATAATAATTAACAAGTTGCTGAACTTACCCTTTTTAGGGTTAGTATTTGCATTTTCATTTTGGGCTGCCAAGTTTGTATTGTCCTCCTTTATCTAGGCTCTTGTGCTTCTGATGTTGATTTTAAAATTATAATATCAACGCGCCTGTTTAAGGCCCTGTTTCTTTCGGAATCATTAGGTGCTATCGGTCTGTATTCACTATATCCGGCTGCTGATATGATATAAGGCGACATATTGTGCCGCTCTATAAGGTATTTTACCACATTCACCGCTCTAGCAGTTGATAATTCCCAGTTTGACGGAAATTCTTTTGTATGTATGGGAAGATTATCTGTATGACCTTCTATTCTTATTTGCCTATGGCTTTCAATAAGAATAGGTGCAAGCTTATCTAGTATCTTTTTTGCATCGTCTTTTATTTCTGCTTTTCCTGAATCAAACAGCACTCCTTCCACAAATCTTACTACCAACCCTCTTTCGTCTAAACTTAAATGCACGCCGCCGATGTCGCCTTCATCTATTACTTTTTGTATCTTCGACTCCAGCTGCTCGAATTCTCGCTGTTCCTCAGCAGAAATCAAGAATTCGCCGCTATTGCCGGCCTCCGTAAACTCTCCACCCATAATAGCAGAACCGCCATCTAATATGCCTAAAGAGCCTTGAAGAGATGTCATTGCAGAGCTGAATTTTCCGCTGTCTAAATTCGAAAGAGAAAAAAGTAAAACAAAAAATAAAAGAATTTGAGTTACAAGATCTCCGTAAGTTGTCATCCAGGCAGGAGAACCCCCGCCTTGCTTTTCGTTATTATTATTTCGCCGTCTGCTGCCAGGCAACGTCTTCACCGCTTTCAGTATTTTTATTAGAACCCATACGTTTTCGATTGTCTGGAGCTAAGAACGCTTTGAGTTTTTCTTCAATGATCCTTGGATTTTCGCCGGCCTGTATGGAAAGTATCCCTTCTATCATCACTTCTTTAACCAATATTTCTTCGCGACTTCTTACTTTGAGTTTTCCTGCCATAGGAATGAAAAACATATTAGCAATCAGCGCACCGTAAAATGTAGTAATAAGGGCTACCGCCATCCCCGGACCTATTAATTCAGGTTTATCAAGATTTTTTAACATATTTATAAGTCCTATTATAGTTCCTATAAGTCCAAAAGCCGGAGCCAAGGTACCCATCGTTTCAAGTATGCCTTGGCCTTCGCTGTGGCGTTCCTCTAAAAAAGCAAGCTCAGTCTCCATTATATTTTTTACAAGTTCAGGATCTGTACCGTCTACAATAAGGAGTATCCCTTTTTTCATAAAATCATCTTTAAGCTGATATGCGGCATCTTCTAGGGCTAGTAATCCCTCTCTTCTAGCAGTTTCGGCAAGTCCTATTATTGTGTGTATTACATCCCCTGCCTCAATGGGTTTTTCAGTAAAGACGATTTTAATTATTTTCATTAAGCTAGTAAGTTTTGACAGCGGATAATTAATAAGAGTTGCTGCAATAACGCCGCCAAAAACTATCATAGCTGAGGGAATATCAATAAATGCAGACAGGGTACCGCCTGTGAAAATCGCCCAGGTCATTAGCGCAATGCCGCTGATGATACCTATAATTGTAGCTAAATCCATTTTTGCCAGTCCCTTCGAAATTGCAAGTTTTACTTTAGAAAAATTCGTCTTTTATATTCTATTACTTTATCAATAATTTCATCTTTGTTTTCCAATACTACAAGCTTTTTATCGGTTGTTAGCGTTATAACGGTGTCGGGAGTTGATTCTATAATTTCAATTAGTTCGGCGTTTAAAAAAAATTTTGTGCCATTTAATCTGGTAAGTTCTATCATGTTTTGACACCTCTATCCCGGGCTTAGCATTTTGCTAAGCCCGGTTAATAAAAGATTATCCTATCTTTTAAGGTTCACAAGTTCTTGAAGCATCTCATCCGATGTAGTAATAATACGAGAATTAGCCTGAAAACCCCTCTGAGTTATTATCATCTGGGTAAATTCTTCCGAAAGATCCACATTAGACATTTCAAGATAACCAGGAGAAATAGCGCCGCGACCGCCGGTGCCGCTTTCTCCTATTTGAGGCTCACCGGAATTGTTAGATATGTTGTACATATTCTGACCTGCCTTTATAAGACCCCCCGGATTATCAAAGTTTGCGATGGCAACTTGAGCAAGCTGTTTGCTGTAACCGTTGTCAAAGATTCCGGTAATTACTCCACTGGCATCAGTAGTAATATCTGTCAATGTTCCAGCCGGATAGCCATTTTGGTAAGAAAGATCGGCGGTAGTCTCCTTTGCATATTGAGTCATGCCTGAAAAATCAATATCAATTGATATATCGGCAGCTACATTATTAAGCGTTATAGTCAGCGGATTTTGTGCATTTGCCGGAGGGATATATTTGCCATTGACATCAAAATTTAAAGTGCCTGTGTTGTTTTGCAAGCCGGTTAATGCGCTGTCTGCAGATGTTATCTCATAAGACCATTCATTTGCAGTAGCAGTTTTAGCAAATTTAATATTTAATGTATGTCCTGAGCCTAAGGAGTCGTATACCTTAAATGGCAATGTATAAGATTCATTAGCCGCTGTTTCTGCATTGAGATTTTTTGCAAACTTCACTTCGCTTGTAGCGGATGCCGGTATCATCATGCCTTTTCTAATCTCAATGCTCGTTATTGACCCGGGTGATTTGTCTTGAGGAACTTCATGTTTTTCCGCATCTTGCCATCCCATTACTTTAAGGCCGCTTGCAGTATTTATAAGATTTCCGTTTGCATCAAATCCGAAATTCCCGGCTCTTGTAAAATATGTTTGAGCTCCATCGCCAAGGATGAAATATCCTTCACCTTCGATTGACATATCTGTCATATTCCCTGTATATTCTGCACTGCTTGGAGAATGTATCGTGTCAATAGAAGCTATTTGCATACCCAATCCGACCTGCATGGGATTTGTACCTCCTCGGTTTCCCTGAGGAGACGACGCTCCTTGCATAGTCTGACTTAATGTATCTTGAAAAATTACTCTGCTCTTTTTAAATCCAACTGTATTAACATTTGCGATGTTGTTCCCTATAACATCCATTTTTACTTGATGATTTCTAAGGCCTGTTACCCCAGAAAACATTGACCGCATCATGCTAAATCCCTCCTAATAATTTTAGCGCCAGCTCCTTCAGTCAGTCGGGAGCTTAAAGCCTCCTTGCGGTCCGGCTTATAAAATTACGGCGCCGTCAATATTTGTAAATACGTTTTCTTTTATGCTCTCCCCGTTCATAGCAGTAATCACAGTGCGATTTTTTACGCTAACAACAAAGGCCATGTCTTGCATTAAAACTAGAGACTCTTTCACGCCTTTTTGGCTTGCTCTGTCAACGGCATTGCTGAGCATCTTCTTTTGTTCTTCTGTTAAATTTATATTACGCATATTCATACGCATCTGGGCGTGTTGAGATATCTTTAATTCATTCTCTTCTACTTTTTGCTTGAGTATATCGCCGAACGTCCCGTTTTTTGCAACAGCATCCTGTTTTTTTGTACTTTCTGAAGCAGGAAATATCCGCACATCGTTTATACTTTGTTGTATCTTTAAATAATCGTCCATTTTCACAACCTCTCTTTATCTTATTTCGGCTACATTAGCTATAGGAACTTTTACTTCATAATCTCCTGTGTCTATAATCAAATTCACTGTGCCCTCATTAAAAGCAATTCCGGTAATCACACCTTCTATTTCGCTTTGTTCAACAATAGCCGAGGCTGACTTTCCTATAGTACTAAGAGCTGAAAGATTTGCTACTTGTAAATTAAGATTCTGCATTTGCTCTAATGAGCTAAACTGAGCTAATTGAGCTATATATTCATTATTATCCATAGGTTCTAAGGGGTTTTGGTATCTTAGCTGTGTTACTAATAATTTTAGAAAATCATCTTTGTCTAATTGTGACGCCTTTGATTCTTGCTGCTTGTTTACAGCGCCATTATAGTAATCTGTATTGATTGATGTAGACATACAACGCACCTCCTAAACAATGTAATTGACTTGGCTTATGTTTCCCCATTGATCATAATGATTTTCCAGTAAAGCTTGCCTTCCGTCTTCTTCTAAACTGCCAAAAATATTGCGCACCCCTTTTGCCTTATTGCGATTGTAATTATTACTTTGCCGCTGGTCGGATGTGCTCAAGTCAAGTCCGTCAGACAAATTATAAACATTAATTTCCGAGACCTCGTATCCTCGCTCTTTTATTTGACTTTGAAAATCAATAGCATGCATTTTTAAAACATCCCTGAGCTGGGCATTTTCCACAAAAAACTCTGTTCTCAGTTTATCTTTACTTGATGTCAGTTTAATTAAGATATTTCCGAGATAATCAGGCTTTAATCTAATATTTACTTGCTGCATATTTTCTTTTATAGCAAAATTTATTTTGTCGATTAATTGATTAAATATCTCATAATTTTGATCGGTTTTTGCAGCAGATGTTAATTCAGAGCCAAATTTAGCCGTGGCAACTGTCGAAGATTTTTTTAAAAATATGTCTTGCAAATTCATATTAGATAAATCTTGAAAACTGTTTTTATTACCGGTATTCGTAATATCCAACGTTTCCGCAGAGATCGTATCGCCTTTGCTTATCAAAACATTTGCGGCATTTTTGTCCAAGGTTTGCCTATCTTTCCGATTTTCATTATTTATTATCTTATCTTCTTTAACATAATTTACATTATCTGCCTTTTTGCTATCCTTTGTCAAGAAATCGGATATGAAAAATTCGGGCTTATTTGGTAAGGAGTTTATATCGTCTGAAACATCACTACCATTGTTTTTATTTGAATCCAGCGTAGCTATCAAGGTCTTATTTAGCAAATCAGCTGTTTCGCCTTTTGTTATTGAAAAATCAGGAAAGATATCTTTTAATATTTGATAAAACTTACTGATATTTTCAGTGTCGATTTTTCCACTGGCGTTAAACTCATGAAGTATATCTTGCCAGCATTCTGCAAGGTTTTTTTCACAAGATTTTAATGTCATTTCCAAGACAGGAAAATCTTTTTCAAAATTTACCAAGGCTCCAAAAACGTTTGCATCTGAAGGTAAATTCAAATCCTTTGTTTGCCTGTGTTGGTACAAAATTATAAGTAGCTGACTTAAAACTGCTGTTTTTTCTTCTTTTATACCATCTTCGCTATCATCTTCAGCTTGTCGACTGCTCTCAGTCGTGTCCTGATTTACGCTTTTTAGGCAATCCTGGAAACTTTTTGCCTTCTTGTCATTTGGGCTAACTCTTGCTTTAGTTGAACTGTTTGCTGATGCAGACGCCGGCTCTGAAAGTTGAAGAACCATATTCATCTTTATCACCTCCTTTCACGCACATTGTTTTTAATTACTGTAATCCGCTCATTTTCTTAGTAACTGAAGCGGCTTTTTTAGGGTCAAGATTGGACAATATTTCGGCAACGGCATCTTTTTTCATGTTCTGAAAAAGTTGTATTAAAAATTCATCTTCTACATTTTGAAGGATTTTAGCAGCGCTGCTTGCATCCATTAGTTCGTAGTACTGGGCTAAGTTTTTAACATTTGCTATTTGTGTCTCAAGTTTTTCGTTGTTGACTTGAATTTCTTGTTCTTTTGCTTCAAGCTCTGCTTCTTTTTGCTTTAATTCTGCCTCTTTATTTTGCAGCTCTAACTTTTGTTTTTCTATTGCAGCCCATTCTTCCTTTATCTTCTCTTTTTCTTGAAGTATCTGCTGTTTTTCTTCTTCTTTGTTTGCATCAGCGCTTACATCTTGCTGTATAATCTTTTTATTTAAAATAGGCACTTTTGATAAAATCGCTTTTAAAGATGGATTGAGTTTGTTTATATCATAAAAATTAAAATAAAGTATTATGCCTGCTGCAAGTGCTATTAATAGTATTATTGCTATTATAATCAAAACAATGCTTCTGCCCTTACTGGTTTCCATTGCCGTTTGTATCCCTTTCTAATCGGTCATAGTTTATGTTAGCAACCTCATCGGTGATTTTTTGTTCCTCAGCATTCAGGTTTTTATTGTATACTGCGAATTTTTTTTCTTTTACTTTTTCTAGGATTTGTTTTTCTCTTCTCGAAATTATATATGAATGCACTCTCTCCTCATAAAATCTGTGCGTATTTTTTACAACGATTTTTTGCCTGTCAATTTTAGAAGAAATATGAGCAGAATAAACACCAAAGTCTGATAAAACATTTGTCTTCACGGAATCATATAATTGTTTTTCTATTTTCTCCCATGTATCTTTCTTTGATAATTCTAATTGGGTCAAAGATTTTTCTGCCTTGTTTTTTTCATTAATAGCTTCGGCAAGCTTTTGTTTTTCAATTTTTTCTTTTAGTTCTTTAATTCGAAGAGGGGTTTCTAACCTAAAAGAGAATTTTTTCATATCACTAATTCTCCTCTTCAAAGATTTTTTCTAAAGCCTTTAAAGTTTCATCAAAATCTAGTTTTTCACTTACTTCCTGGAGTAAGAAATTCTCTATTTTATCTATATATTTTATCGCTTCGTCTATTTGAGGATTGTTCCCCTTAACATATGCTCCGATATTTATCAAATCTTCTGCTTCCTTATAAACCGAAAGTATATTTTTAACCTTGCCTGCAAGTTTTTTATGGCGGGGGCTGACTATATCGCTCATAAGCCTGCTTATACTTGCCATAACATCTATTGCCGGGTAATGATTTCTGTTAGCAAGCTCCCGAGAAAGCACTATATGACCGTCTAAGATTCCGCGGACAGCATCGGATATTGGCTCATTTAAATCATCGCCGTCCACCAAAACTGTGTATATACCGGTTATAGTTCCCTTTGAAGATGTGCCGGCCCTTTCTAGAAGTTTTGGCAGTGTTGCATAAACAGAAGGAGTATAACCTCTGGTAACCGGTGGTTCTCCAGCTGCAAGCCCAACTTCTCTTTGAGCCATAGCAAATCTTGTTACAGAGTCCATCATTAATAAAACATTTGCCCCTTGGTCTCGAAAATACTCTGCAATGGCTGTAGCTGTAAATGCGGCTCTTGTTCGCACCAATGGCGGTTTTTCAGATGTAGACACTACAATAACAGACCTCTTTAAGCCTTCTTCACCTAAGTCTTTGTTTATAAAAGAGTTAAGTTCTCTTCCTCTTTCGCCGACTAAAGCTATGACATTAATATCTGCTTTTGTGTTTCGGGCGATCATGCCCAAAAGTGTGCTCTTGCCTACACCGCTTCCGGCAAAAATGCCTAGCCTTTGACCCACTCCACATGTAAGCAGTGCGTCAATGGCTTTAATCCCCATGGGTAGCGGCTTGCTGATAACAGGTCTTTCAACAGGATTAGGCGGATCGTTAAATATCGGGTAGCGAAGTTTCGTATTTAGCGGTCCTTTATCGTCAATTGGACTTCCGAGGCCATCAAGAACTCTTCCTAGAAGCTCAGTGCCCACAGGAGTTGTAAGCTTTTTTCCTGTTGCCTCTACATCCCACCCTGGTCCCAGGTCTTCCATATCACCTAGCGGCATTAAAATCATGGTCTTGTCTCGAAATCCGACGACCTCTGCTAAAACCGTTTTAGGATTTTTCGAAGATTTTATCACACAAATTTCGCTTATTTCAGCAGGAGGACCTTCTGATTCTATGGTAAGGCCTACGATTTTAGATATCTTTCCCTTTGGCTTTATAGTGACTATATCGTCTAAAACAGAATAAACGTAATCAAAACCACTTTTAGGCATCACTTATTACTCCTAATTCTTTCAAAGATAGCCTGATATTCTCAATTTGAGTGTGTATCCCTGCATCAATTTGACCTGATGGAGATTCTATAATGCAGTCTCCGCAAGATAAAAATGGATCCTTTATAACTGTGATTTGTCTTAAATTATTATCTCCCGCCAAAGCCAGCTCGTGCACTTTGTCGTAATCGCTTTCGGAAACTCTTATTATAGCGCCTTTTTCTTCTCCTAATTTTTTAAGGCTGTTTCTTACCAAATTAACAAGATATTCATTATTCGGTTCTTCTATCTTTTGCTGCAGGATTTTTTCAGCAACCATAAGGGAAAGCTTAATGCATTCTTTCTCGAGGTGCTTTTTATAAGACTCGTTTTTGGTCAAAACATTTTGAAGGCTCTCTTTAAAGTTTTCCGTGTATTCATTCCATTTTTCCTGCTGATCTTTTATGGCCGCTTTTAGTCCTTCGCTATAGCCTTTATTAAATGCCTTATTTTCAATATCCTCTTTTTGCTTTTCGGCTTTAGAAATAATTTCGGCAGCCTGAGCTTTAGCGTCTTCTATAATTTCCCGTGCCTTAGATATTGCTTCTTCTAATAGTTGAGAAGCTTCATCTTCATAAATTTTAGGATACGTTAAATCCAGACTATTTATGGATTTTGCGCTACCTGTTCCGGCTTTTTTAGCGTTATAGTGTTCTTTTAATTTTAAGGGGTTTTCGCTTGTAAAAGTAACGCTTTTGATTACATTAGACAATGATCTCGTCACCTCCGCCGCGTGAAATTACAATTTCGCCCGCATCTTCCAATTTTCTTATTATATTTACTATTTTTTGCTGGGCTTCTTCTACATCTCGCAATCTAACAGGCCCCATAAATTCCATATCTTCGCTTACCATCTCTACCTGACGCTTTGACATATTTTCAAAAATCCTCTTTTTAACCTCATCACTTGCTCCTTTTAGCGCCAATGTCAAATCACGAGTATCAACTTCGCGCAATGTGCGCTGAATTGACCTATTGTCCAATGTAAGTATATCTTCAAACACGAACATCCTTCGCCTTATTTCTTCTGCTAGGTCGGGATTCTCTGCTTCTAAAGCCTCGATGATATTTTTTTCGGTTCCCCTGTCTACATTGTTTAAAATATTAACTACAGCCTGAACTCCGCCTACATTTGTATAATCTTCTGTTACTACAGATGCAAACTGTCTTTCTAAGACTCGCTCTACTTCCATAATTATATCAGGAGATGTTCTGTCCATAGTAGCTACCCTTTTTGCTATATCAACCTGCTTTTCAGGTGGCAGGGAAGAAAGAAAAGATGCCGCCTGTTCAGGCTCTAAGTATGTAAGTATTAATGCTATTGTTTGTGAATTTTCATTTTGCAAAAAGTTCATTAATTGAGAAGGATCGGCTTTTCTTACGAAATCAAAAGGTCTTACTTGAAGTGATGAGGTAAGCCTATTGATAATTTCCAAAGCTTTTTGAGTGCCCAAAGCCTTTTCCAATACCTGGCGCGCATAATCTATGCCGCCCTCAGTTATGAAATTTTGGGCAAGCAGCATTTGGTAAAACTCGTCCATCACTTCATTTTTTTCTTCCTGACTTATTTTCCTCATATTAGCTATTTCTAAAGTCAGTTGCTCTATGTCTTCCTCGCTTAAAAAGCGGTAAATATTTGCGGCTATTTCCGGCCCTAGAGAAACTATTAATATAGCAGCTTTTTGCTTTCCTGTTAATTTTGTATGTTGCGCCACACAATCACCCCTAATCTTCTTTCAGCCAACTCTTTAAAACTTTGGCTACATCTTCCGGCTTATGGCGGGCTAATTTTTCAATTTGGCTGTAGACAGTGTTTTCTTGTTCCTCTATTATTTCCGCAGTTCCTTCTCCTTGAGCTTTTGCGGAAGCTGCTTGTTGTATCTCTAGCATAGCTTTGGAAATTTCCTCTTCTTCAGATTTGGCCTTTCGTCTTGCAAAAAATGTTCTTGCCCCTATTGCTGCAGCTAAAATCAGGAGTATAATTCCGGCAATTTTTATATTTCTTGCTCGCTGGGCCGCACTTTGTTGTCGAGTCATTTCGTCAGTAAGAGATTTCATTAAATCATTATTAAATTCCATAGATTCTACAGAAATCTGATCTCTTTGCGGATCATACCCTATGGCATTACCAACCACTTGAGTAATAGCATCTCTTTCTGCATTAGTCAATTCTTTATTTATGATAACAGAGACAGTCAATTTATCCACAGCACCAGGAGCAACTGTCAGATTCTCATTAGTTTCATTTATCTCAAAGTTTTTTACAGTTTCTGATTTTTGTTGTTCAGATTGTCCTGTTTGTGCCTGAGCGTACCCGGGAACATTTGCATCCACGCCGGGAGTTCCGCCGCTTGCGTTTCCAGTGCCTGTAAAATGCTCTTTTAGCTCTTGGATGCTCCTTACTATGCCTTCGCCTGTGTCTTGGCTGACAGGACTAAACAACTTGTTTTGTACAATTTTCTTATCAAAATTCAATTTCGCGTTTACTCGAACTGCTACATTGCCGGGACCGAAAACCTGTTCCAAGAGCGATTGAACATTGGCTTGAAGTTGATTTTGAAAATTATCTTGAATGGCGAGTCGATCGTTTAAAAGGCCGCTGTCATCGCCTTCGTCTTTAGATGTTACCCCGGTAGAAAGAGTTCTTCCGTATTGATCTACTACAACTACGTTTTCACTCTTCATATTTTTTACAGAATGTGTGACAAGATTTATGATACCAAGTATCTCCTCTTTTGTAGGTTGTGCACTCGGTTTTAGCTGGAGAAATACTGCTGCTGACGGCTCATAACCAGAATCAGTTTCGATAAAAAGTGATTTTTCTTGCTGGACTATGTACACTTTTGCAGATTCGACTGATTCCATCATTTCAATGGCTTTTGCAAGCTCTCCTTGCAGCGCCTGATTGTATCTTACTTGCCTTTCCCAATCTGTAGTACCTAACTGTGTAGTGTTAAACAGTTCGTCGAATCCTGATGAACTGCTTTTTGGCAGTCCTTCTTGAGCAAGTGTGAGCATGGTTTTATATTTTTGCTCAGGAGTAACTAAAATACTCTTCCCGCCGTCTGCGATTTTATAGGGTATATTTAAGTCGTCAAGCTTTTTGGCTATTTCTCCCGCATCTTTTATATCAAGATTAGTATAAAGTGGAACATATTTAGGTTGATTTATTATGTACAGCATTATACTTACAAGTATAATAACGGCTGCAATAGAAACTACTATCCTTATCTTCTGTGCCCTATTTCTACTTTGCCAAAATTCAGTAACTTGCTGCCTGATTTTTTGTAAAAAATTCATACCTTACACCTGGCCTACCATTACTTACTACTTATACCTGCATCCTCATTATTTCTTGGTACGCATCTAGGGCCTTGTTCCGTATCTGTAGAACAAGTTCTAGTGAAATTTTGGCTTTTTCGCCGGCAATAGCAACATCGTGCACGTCCACATCGTCGCCTGAAATCTGCTGTGTTACTAATGATTCGTATTGTTTCTGATATGTATTTGCAGATTCTAGCATGCTGCCTAATATTTCGCCGAACGATTTATTTTCCCGTGTTTTAAATGCCCCAAAGTTGTTAATACCCAAATCTTTTACTATATTATCATTACTGATTTCCATGTTTAGAAATTGCTCCTTCCTAATATTCCCAAGATTATATCTTACTAATTTCAAGAGCTTTGTTCAGCATGTCTTTTGCGGAATTTATAGCTGTAGCATTTGCCTCATAACTTCTTGTTGCGGATATCATATCTACCATTTCTGTTACAATATTAATATTAGGAAGACTTACATATCCTCTTTCATCCGCATCCGGGTGTGTGGGATCATAAACTAACTTAAGCGGAGAGGTATCTTTTTCAATCGCAACCACCTTAACGCCGGCTGGTTTTTCTCGGCTTCCGTATTCTGAAGATGTGTTTGTTTTTCGTTCTTGAAAGACAACTCTCTCTCTTTGAAACGGATTTCCATCTTCTGTTCTTGTAGTGTTTACATTTGCTATATTATTTGAAATAACATCTAATCTAAGCCTTTGTGCGGTGAGACCGGAAGCGCTTATGTCTAAGGAATTGAAAAATCCCACCTTTATTTCCTCCCTTCATTAATTGCAGTCTGAAGAAGTTTTAAGCTCGTTTGTAATTGTTCCGAGATAATATCATAAGAAAGATTGTTCTTTAAAAGTTCAATCATTTCCCTATCAACATCCACATTATTTTCATCATTTCTTATAGCATAATCTTGCTGTTTATATATTTGGGGTTCTATTTCCTCAGCTTTTGACACTAAATTTATGTGTTTGTCATTTGTTATGGAAAGCGGAAGAATTTTTTGGTCCAATTTGCTCTTTAAAATTTCTTCAAATGCTATATCTGATCGTTTATAGCCGGGCGTGTCAACGTTAGCCAAATTATTAGAAATAAGCTCATGTCTTTTTGCCTTTACATCAAGCAATTTCCCCATTAATTCTATATTGTCAAACAAACCGGTCAAACGCATCACCACCTTATCCATTTTTACATATTTTTGCTGTTATATCAATGTAAAAGTATATATAACATGGTATAATATAGTTTTTTTGGTTATAATGGAATTTATTTCTTATTTATAGTATAGAATATATATTAGACAAAAACAAACAAAATCCTTCTTTAAAATATAAATCTTTTAAAATAAATAGATTATACATTTTAAAAGCAGCACACCATTGGTATGCTGCTTTTAAATAAATATCTATCCAATTATTATCCTCTTACTTTTTTTAATTCTTCCAACAGTTTATCATTAAGTATTTTTATATATGTGCCTTTCATGCCTAAAGAGCGTGATTCTATAACGCCTGCACTTTCCAATTTTCTTAAGGCATTTACAATTACCGATCTGGTAATTCCAACTCTATCGGCAATTTTGCTTGCAACTAAGAGTCCTTCAGTGCCGTCTAATTCTTCAAAAATATGTTCAACAGCCTCTAGTTCTGAGAAAGACAAAGTACCAATAGCTAGTTGAACCACTGCTTTCTTCCTGGCCTCTTCTTCAATTTCATCGCTTTTAGATCTTAAAATTTCCATTCCTACCACAGTCGCGCTATACTCTGCAAGCACTAAATCTTCTTCTGTAAACTCTTTTTTGAATCTGGATAGCACTAAAGTTCCAAGTCTTTCACCGCCGCCATTTATAGGCACTATCGTCATAAATTTTTCGGCATTTGCCTTTGTTTTTTCTCCTAAAAAGATACCTTCGGGTGAATCCTTGGTGATATTAGGTTTAGTTTCGCTGATATCAAGCAGTTTATCATTGTAATCTTTCGGGAACATTTTTTCTTCTAAAATCTGCTCTTCCATAGGATCGCATTCATAGTTTTCCAGTAAATAATATCCTAAAATTTTACCTTTGCGGCTTACTACATATGCATTTGATGATAAAACCTCTCCCAGTGTTTTGCAGACATCGTTAAAATCCACCGGATATCCTGCAGACCTCTGCAAAAGCTTGTTAATTCTCCTTGTTTTTTCTAATAAACTTTCACTCATTTTTAAATTCCTCCTAATTTTTAATAGAATATTTTCAATTTAATAGTATTTATATTTGGAATGTCATAGAATATACATGCTTAAATCTTTATCCTCTATGACTCCCTTTAGTTTGCTATTTACATATTCTTTATCAATTATTACTTCTTTTTGAGACAAATCAGGCGCTTCAAAAGAAATGTCCTCCAACAATTTTTCCATAACAGTATGGAGTCGTCGAGCTCCGATGTCCTCAGTTTCTTGATTTACAGCAACTGCAACTTTTACTATTTCATCAATGGCATCTTCTGAAAAACTTATATTTACGCCTTCGGTAGCAAGAAGTGCAGTGTATTGTTTAATCAAGGAATTTTTTGGTTCAGTCAGAATTCGCTTTAAATCTGTTTCGTTTAAGCTTTCTAGTTCTACGCGAATCGGAAAACGCCCTTGAAGCTCAGGAATTAAATCCGACGGCTTCGATACATGAAAGGCTCCTGCTGCTATAAAAAGGATATGATCTGTTTTTATGGGGCCGTACTTTGTAACAACAGTCGAACCCTCTATAATTGGTAAGATATCTCGCTGAACGCCTTCCCTGGAAACATCTGGTCCATATGATTCTTTTCCGGCAATTTTATCTATTTCATCTATAAATATTATCCCTGATTCTTCAGCTTTTTTAATTGATTCATTTATCACTTCATCCATATCAATTAATTTTTGGGCTTCTTCTTGAGTCAGGATTCTCCTTGCATTTTCTATTGTCACAGTAGTTTTCTTTTTGCGTTTCGGTAAAAAGCCTTCAAACATATCTTTAAAATTAATCCCTATCTCTTCCATGCCTGAACCAGAAAATATCTCAAACATCGACGGTAAATTATCTTCAGTCTCAATCTCAATTAATTCCTTATCCAAGCTGCCATCAGCCAGCTTTTTCAGGATTTCTTTCTGTTTTTCTACCGCAGTACTTGTTTCTGCTGTATAAAACTCTCCGCTTTCAGTATGGTCCTGCCTTCCTGCTCCAAAAAGCGTCTCAAAGGGATTTGCGGAAGACCTTTGTCTTGGCATAGGAGAAAGTATCTCTGCAATTCGTTTATTAGCAAGTTCTGTCGCTTTGTCTTTCACAGCCTCCATTTTTTCGCTTTTTACCATTCTAATGGAGGTTTCAACTAAATCCCGTATCATCGAATCTACGTCTCGCCCTACATAACCTACTTCTGTAAACTTGGTAGCCTCGACTTTTATAAAAGGTGCATTCACAAGTTTTGCAAGGCGCCGTGCTATTTCAGTTTTTCCAACGCCTGTAGGACCAATCATTAAAATATTTTTTGGTATGACTTCTTCTCTCATCTCATCAGAAAGCTTTTGACGTCTATATCTGTTTCTGAGTGCTATTGCAACAGATTTTTTTGCTTCATCTTGACCGATAATATATTTATCAAGTTCTTCAACAATCTTCTTTGGAGTTAAATTTTCTTCCATAAATCCTGTCCACCTCACTCCAACGATTCTACTGTAATGCAATTATTGGTATAGACGCAGATTTCAGACGCTATCTTTAGAGATTCTTCAACTATTTGTTTTAATGATAAATCGGAATGCCGTTTGAGAGCCCTTGCAGCTGCTAAGGCATATGATCCGCCGGAGCCTATTGCTGCGATGCCATCATCAGGTTCGATAACCTCACCGCTGCCTGAAATAACTAAAATATGTTCTTTATCTGCTGTAATTAGCAATGCTTCTAATTTTTGCAGCATTTTATCTTTACGCCATTCTTTTGCAAGTTCCACTGCGGCTTTTGTAAGATTTCCATGGTTTTCATGAAGTTTTTCTTCGTATTTTTCAAATAAAGTAATCGCATCAGCTACAGAACCTGCAAATCCTGCCAAAATTTCATCATTGTAAAGCTTCCTTACTTTCTTTGCATGGTGTTTCATAATGGTATTCTCGCCAAATGTGACCTGCCCGTCCCCCGCAATTGCAGCACTTGTTCCGTTTGCCATCGCAAGTATCGTTGTTGCTGTAAACATCTTAGTTCTCCTTTCAAATTTCACGTGCTCTCTTCATTATCAGGAAATGTTTTATCATATACCTCCTTAAGTTTTTCTTTTGTAACATGAGTATAAATCTGTGTTGTAGATAAGCTCGAATGGCCTAACAACTCTTGAACTGTTTTTAAGTCCGCGCCGTTATTAAGCATATGTGTTGCAAATGTATGTCGCAGGGTATGGGGGCTTATATTGCTGTTAAGAGCAGTTTGCTTTACATATTTGTCAATCATTCTTCGAATGCTTCTATCCGAGATTGATGTGCCGTTTTTGTTTAAAAACAGGTATTCCTCAGAAATATCTCTTAGTAAAAACGGCCTACTTTCTTTTAGGTATCTTTCTAAGCTCTCCTCGGCTTTTTTTCCAAAAAATACAACACGTTCCTTCGAACCTTTACCAAAAACAATAATATAGTTTGAACCAAAATTAACATCTTCAGTTTTTATAGATACCAGCTCGCTGACGCGGATACCGGTAGCATATAAGAGCTCTATTATTGCTCTGTCTCTGATGCCGAGAACGTCATCCTTTGGAGCCTCAAGAAGCGCTTCAATTTCCTTCGGGTATAAAAACAGTGGAAGCTTCTTTGACATTTTAGGTGATCTTACGGCCTTTGCCACATTTTCTTCAACTAAGCCTTGAAGCATTAGATAATTATAAAAGCTTCGAAGCGTTGAAAGCTTTCGGGCAGCACTTCTTTTTGAAACTTCTTCTCGGCGAAGATATGCCAAAAAGCCTCTTATGTCAAGGTGTTTAGCGTTGAGTAATGTTGGTTCAGACAGTTTCCTTTGTTTTAAATATTCAAGAAACTGAGAAAGGTCTCCCGCGTAGGATCGTAGGGTATTTTGCGATTGAGTTTTGGTAGCTTTCAGGTAATCTAAAAAGCTGTCTATCAGTGCCTCATCCATGGAAATCAAACCTCTCAACTAACATTTAATATAGTATCATAAGATTTTAATTAATGCAAGATTAAATTCTAAATTATTTATATATTATTTTGTTATTTTTTTTTGCAAAAACTTCCTTAGACTCTATAAATTGTTCAAGTGATTTTAGTGCTCTTTCACTAAGGAGTTGCTTCTTTAGTTTGTTATCTTTTGATCGAAAATCTTCTAAGGGCGGTAAAATTCCAAAATTCGCCTTCATAGGTTGGAAGTTTTCTGCACTAGATGAAGTTATATAGCGCAGCAAAGCACCTATTACTGTTTCAACAGGCAAACTTATAAGTTCTTTTTCTTCCAGATACCTTTTCATGTTTATTCCTGCAATTATACCAGAGGCCGCTGATTCAATATAACCTTCCACGCCAGTTATTTGGCCGGCGAAAAACAGTCCCTTTTCTCCTTTAAATTCTAATGTGGGATTTAAATAAATAGGGCTTGCTATAAATGTATTCCTGTGCATAAAACCATAACGCACAAATTCCGCATTTTCCATACCGGGAATAAGCCTGAAAACCCGTTTTTGTTCGTTCCACTTAAGGCTGGTTTGAAAGCCGACCATATTAAATAAAGTACCTTCCTTATTCTCTTTCCTAAGTTGTACCACTGCATATGGTTGTCTCCCTGTTTTTGGATCGGTAATACCTACAGGTTTTAACGGTCCGAAAAGAAGTGTTTTGTAACCACGTTTTGCCATTACCTCTATAGGCATACAGCCTTCAAAAAAAATTGCTTTTTCAAATTCTTTTACAGGATGAGTTTGAGCGCAAATAAGCTCATTATAGAAAATATCATATTCTTCCCGGGTAAAAGGCAAATTTACGTAATCGGATTCACCTTTGCCATAGCGCGAACCCCAAAAGGCTTTTTCCCAGTTGAGAGATTCACCGGTAACAATAGGCGCTGCTGCATCGTAAAAATAAAAATGCTCTTTTTTCAGCAGCCTACCTAAAGCGTTAGAGAATTTATCAGATGTTAAAGGTCCTGTAGCAATTATCGAAGGCGGGCAGGGTACCTCGGTAACTTCTTGAACATGAACTTTAATGTTCGGGTGACTTTTTATTATTTCTGTAATCTTTTTTGCAAATAATTCCCTGTCTACTGCAAGGGCTGAACCTGCACCAACTTTTGTCATATCTGCAACTTTCATTATAAGTGAGTTTAAAAGTCTCATTTCGGCTTTTAAGAGACCTGCTGCGTTTGTCACTTCATTGGATCTTAGTGAATTGCTGCATACCAATTCACATAGTAAATCAGTATGATGGGCCGGTGTTGTTTTCTCCGGCCGCATTTCAAAAAGGTCAACTTTAATGTCACTTTCAGCCAGATACCATGCTGCTTCGCATCCGGCAAGCCCTCCGCCTACAATTGTAACTCTTTTCATAAAAGCTCCTTACTTTCTATTTAGAAGTATATCCACATTCTTTATTAGTACAGGCTTCATATTCGCCTGCCTTTGCTCTTTTTTTAACCATAAGGGAACCACATTTTGGACAAGGTTTGTCAATAGGTCTTTCCCATGAAACAAATTTGCAATCGGGGTAATTTGAGCATCCATAGAAGGTCCTTCCACGTTTTGACCTTTTGACAACAATATCGCCTCCGCACAAAGGACATTTCACCCCAATTTCGGTTACTATCGGCTTAGTATTTTTACACTCCGGAAAGCCGGGGCAAGCTAAGAATTTGCCGTATCTTCCTGTTTTTATAACCATATTTCGACCACAGAACTCACATTTCTCATCAGTTACTTCATCTTCTATAGTAATTTTTTCTAATTCCTGTTCTGCGATTTTAAGCTTTTCTTCAAAAGGAACATAAAAAGACTCTAAGACTTCTTGGCGATTCTGTTGGCCGGCTTCGATTTTATCCAGCTTTTCTTCCATTTCTGCAGTAAAGTCAATGTCGATAATATCCTCAAAAAATTCCTGTAATACTTGCACCACAATTTCTCCGAGCTCAGTAGGCTTGAAACGGCCCTTTTCCTTTTCTACATAACCACGTTTTTGTATAACATCAATGGTAGGTGCATAAGTACTGGGCCTTCCAATTCCCTTTTCTTCTAAGGTCTTTACCAGCATAGCCTCCGTGTATCTCGGCGGTGGTTGAGTAAAATGCTGTTCAGGGAGCAATTTTACTAATTTGAGAATCTGTCCTTCCTTTAAGACAGGTAGCTTGCTTTCTTCATTTGCAGTTTCTTCATCAGAACCTTCTGTATATAGTAACATAAAACCGGGAAATTTCATAGTTGATCCTGAAACCTTAAAAAGATATTCTCCAGCTTTGATACTTATGGATACTGTGTCATATATAGCAGGAGACATCTGGCTGCTGACAAATCTATCCCAAATAAGCTTATACAACTTATATTGATCTTTTGTCAGAGAATCTTTCACCTTTTCAGGCGTTCTCATTACCGATGTAGGTCTTATACCTTCATGGGCGTCTTGAATGTTCTTATCATTTTTCTTGCGTGTAGGCGCGCCGTTGCTTACATATTCCTTACCATACGTTTCGCCAATATAGTTTTGAGCTTCTTTTTTCGCCTGTTCGGATATTCTTGTGGAATCTGTTCGCATATAAGTTATTAATCCTACGGTTCCCTCGCCTTTAACATCCAAACCTTCATACAACTGCTGTGCTACCATCATGGTTTTTTTAGCTGTAAAACCTAATTTTCTAGCTGCTTCTTGCTGCATACTGCTTGTTGTAAAAGGGGGATAAGGCATCTTTTTTCTTTCGCTTGTTTTTATTTCAGTAACTTGAAAAGTCTTATCTTTCAAGTCCTCTACTATTTTGTCGGCCTCGTCTTTATTTTCTATTTTTAATTTTTCATCGCCTTTTGAGTAAAGACGAGCCCTTATTTTTTCCTTACCGTCTTTTAAGTCTGCATCAATTGTCCAATATTCTACAGGAACAAATTCTCGTATTTCCTTCTCTCTGTCGCATATAATTCTGACGGCAACTGATTGAACTCTTCCAGCGCTTAGCCCTCTTTTTATTTTTTTCCAAAGTATCGGGCTTATTTTGTAGCCTACCAATCTATCTAAGATTCTTCTTGCCTGTTGAGCTTCAACTAAATCTAAATTTATTTTTCGAGGTTTCTTAATAGACTCTAAGACAGCATTCTTTGTAACTTCGTAAAACTCTACTCTATACGGATCATTTTCCGGAAGGCCAAGGGCGTTTGCAAGATGCCAAGAAATTGCCTCTCCTTCTCTGTCCGGGTCTGTTGCAAGCAAAACTTTATCTGCCTTTGCCGCTTCCTTTTTTAAGTTATTCAGCAGCGGTCCTTTTCCTCGTATTGTAATATATCTCGGCTCAAATCCGGCTTTTATGTCTATTCCTAATTGACTTTTTGGTAAATCTTTAACATGTCCCATCGAAGCTGCCACTTTATAGTTTTTGCCCAAATATTTAGTTAAGGTTTTAGCCTTTGCGGGAGATTCGACTATAATCAAAGTTTTAGCCATTTAATACCACCCTTATTTATTAAGCACTTACTATTAACTGTTCTTACATTATAATAACTTTTTTTAGATAAAAGTCAAATTTTTGCAAAATAGCCTCCGCCCAGTGCTGAAATATAGCCTTTAAGTTCAAGATGTGTAAGCAAGATGTTGATACTGCCCGGCGTTTTATGGCTCAGGCTTATAATTTCTTCAATATAAGTTGGTTGATAATCAATTATATCTAAAATGCCCTTTTCTTCGCAAGTAAGATCAGGCTTATTTGCCTTACCTGAGGAAGCTATAGATTCCGGAAGATTTTCAAGATAGAGTTCATCAAGTATATCCTCAACATTTTCTACAAGTTTTGCTCCCTGCTTTATTAGTTTATGAGTACCTGAGCTATAGGGATTGAAAATACTGCCGGGCACTGCAAAGACCTCTCTGCCTTGTTCTAGTGAAAAATCAGCAGTTATCAGGGAGCCGCTCTTTTTTGCAGCCTCTACTACTAGAGTTCCTAAGGAAAGTCCGCTGATAATTCGATTTCTTGCAGGAAAATTCGCACCCTGTGGAGGCGTACCTAATGGAAAACTTGAAATTACACAACCACTTTCTACTATATCTTTCATTAAACCGGTATTTTCCGGAGGATATACAATATCGATTCCGCATCCCAAAACGGCAATTGTAAAGCCATTTGCTTCTAAAGCTCCTTTATGGGCACAAGAATCTATCCCACGTGCCATACCGCTTACTATGTTTATATCCACGGCAGCTAGCTCTCTTGCAAACTTTGCTGCCACATTTTTACCATAAGCAGAGGCTTTACGGGAACCGACTATAGCAATAGAATGGGGGCTTAGAGGCGCTGTGCCTTTAAAATAAAGGACCGGTGGCGGATCATATATTTCTTTGAGCAAAAAAGGATATTTATCGTCCTTTAGAGTAATGACTTTTATGTTCAGATTGTTTGCCTTTTTAATCTCTTTATATGGATCGAATTTGCTTCGATATTCTAATATTTTCTCACAGATTATTTCGCCAACACCGTTAATTTCCAAAAAATCTTCACGTTTAGCTTCTAAAAAAGTTTTATAATTTTTAAAACGCATAGCTAGTTTTTGAATTTTCCTGGGACCTAATCCGGGAATAGCATTTAATGTAACTAAAAGCAGCTTATCATCTTTTTCTGTCATATTTTTACTGTTTTAATATTAATATTCTATGCCGGGCTGTGCCTTAATTCCCTGCTTATAATGATGCTTAATTTCTCTTACCTCGCTTACCATATCAGCTGCTTCTAGGATTTTCTCGGGAGCGTATCTTCCTGTTAAAACAAGTGTCACATGTTCAGGTTTTATAGATATTAGATCTAAAACATCTTCTTCCTTTATTAGACCATAGTCCACAGCTACATTTATCTCGTCTAGAATGACTAAATCATATTCACCTGATGATATGACATCTTTTGCAAGATCAATACCTTCTTTGGCAAGTTTTAGGTCTTCCTCTGAAGGCTTTCCCTTTTTAACAAACTTGTCCAAACCTTTTTGCACCAGTTCGGCATTGGGTAGATACTTTCTTACTGCCTGGACTTCTCCGTATTTTTCATTGCCTTTCATAAATTGGATTATGTAAACTTTTTCATCATGTCCTACGGCGCGCAATGCCAAACCTAATGCTGCTGTGGTTTTACCTTTTCCGTTGCCGGTATAAACAAGCACTAAACCCTTTTTGTTTTCCATTTAATTTTACTCCCCTCATTTTAATTTACGATTTGATCTTCTTCTCTACCATGATACTGCAAAGCTTCAGCTACATGATATTCTTTAATTAAATCCTTTTCTTCCAAATCAGCTATAGTTCTCGAAACCTTCAATATTTTATTATAGGCTCGAGCACTCAGCTTCATTCTATTAAACGCTTGCTTCAGCAGCACTTTTCCATTCTTGTCAAGTCTGCAATATTTGTTTATCATGGCAGGCGTCAGCTGAGAATTCCAATATACATTGCTATTTTTATACCTTTCTAGCTGAAGCTGTCGCGCTGCTTCCACTCGCTTCCTAATTGTAGCAGAATCTGTTGTGGACGGTCCCTCAAGTTCTGAAAACTTGACCGGCGCAACTTCTAAATTCATGTCCATTCTGTCAAGCAACGGTCCTGAGATTTTCCCCCGATACTTATGTATTTGGCGCATCGTGCAGCTGCACTGATGAAAAGGACTGTTATAAAACCCGCAGGGACAGGGATTCATCGAAGCTACCATCATAAATTTAGATGGAAATGATACAGTTGCATGTGCTCTTGCTATAGTAATTTTTCCGTCTTCCAAAGGCTGCCGCAAAAGTTCAAGTATCTCCCTCGGAAATTCCGGAAGCTCATCTAAGAATAAAACGCCGTTATGAGCTAATGTGATTTCCCCCGGTTTTGGTATGCGGCCACCTCCTACCATCCCGCTCGGCGTAATTGTGTGATGGGGAGATCTGAAAGGCCTTGTTCTTATAAGCCCCGAATGATCAGAAATAAGACCTGCTATACTATAGATTTTAGTAGTTTCCAGTGATTCTTCAAAAGTCATAGACGGAAGGATAGTGGGAATCCGTCTTGCAATCATGGTCTTACCGGAGCCCGGTGGTCCTGTCATTATCAAATTATGCTGGCCCGCTGCGGCAATTTCAAGGCATCTTTTTAAGTTTTCTTGACCTTTAACTTCCGAGAAATCTCCTTCAAATTTTATTTCGTCTTCGTTGTTCCTGTTTTTGTGCAAAATATCGTTACGCCTTTCGGCCTTATGTTCACCTTTAAAATACAATGCTGCTTCTTTTAAAGAAGTTACACCTACAGCTTCTATACCACTAACAACTGAGGCTTCTTCTACATTTTCAATTGGCACGATAATTCCCTTAAGCCCTTGCTGTTTTGCTTCAATGCTCATAGCCAAAACACCGTTTACAGGTCTTACACGTCCATCTAATGAAAGCTCTCCTATTATTGCATATCCCTTTAATGCTTCTTGCGGCAATTGGTCTGTTGCGGCAAGAATGCCTATTGCTATCGGCAGATCAAAATGGGGACCTTCCTTCCTAATATCGGCAGGGGCTAAATTTAAGGTAATCCTTTTGATGGGAAAATCAAATTCTTGATTTTTTATAGCCGATCTTACTCGCTCTCGTGATTCCCTTACAGCTGTATCAGGCAACCCCACTATGTCAAAAGATGGTAATCCGTTTGAAATATCTACCTCTACGTCTACCAAAAAGCTTTCCAGACCATATATTGAACAACTTTTTGTTTGAGCCAACATTTTACCAAATCACATCCTAAATTAAAAGGCATTTTCAATATGCTCTATTTCAAATTTATTATTGTTATTAAGCATAATGTCTATGACATCAAATCTTATACCGTCAAAATAGCCGGGATTCTCTTTGAGGTAGTATAAGGCAACCTTCCTTATTTTTTGCTGTTTTACATAATTTACGGCTTCCATCCCTCTTCCGTAGTTTGTAGATTTTCGTGTCTTAACTTCTACAAAGATTATAATTCCTTTGTTTTCTGCTATAATATCTATTTCTCCATACTTACAGTTGAAATTCATTTTAAGTATTCTGTAATGTTTACATTGTAAATATTGTGCTGCATACTGTTCACCTAAAGTTCCAAGTTTTTTTGGGTTCATTACTTATTCTCGAGGGATTTTACTGAAAAACTCTGTCTATGAATAGGACACGGGCCATATTTTTTTAGTGCATCAATATGCTCTTTGGTGCCATAGCCTTTGTTTCTTATAAATCCATAATCGGGATAAAGCGTATCATATTCTCTCATTATTCTATCTCTATTAACTTTTGCTACAATCGAGGCTGCGGCTATACATGCGCTAAGGCTATCTCCATGAATTATGCTTTCTTGGGGTATATCTATGTCAGGTATTTCTTCAGCATCCACTAGAATATATTCTGGCCGTATAGGCAGCTTATATATAGCATTTCTCATTGCAAGCAGTGTTGCATTTAAAATGTTGTTTTTATCAATATAATCAGGCTCTACTATGTCAAAAGAATATGCAAGAGCTTTTTTACAGATATCTTCATAAACCCTTTCTCTCTTCTTTTCGCTTATTTTTTTAGAGTCTTTCAAATCAATTATTTCTGTGTCAATAGCTAAAATAACGGCTCCGGCCACTACCGGACCTGCCAGTGGTCCGCGACCCGCCTCGTCTACTCCCGCAATCAGCATATAGCCCTTCTTGCTAAGACTTCTTTCCTTTTCATAAAGTTTTGATATTCGAATCCTTTCTTTCTCAAGATCCATCTGTATCACCTCTTTAAAAATCCTTAGCCGTATTTATTCAATCTTTTTTATCTGGCATTTCATCAGGTCTCTCTAAAGATATGCGACCGAGTTTCCCCTCTTGAAATTCTTTTATAACAGTCTTTGCAGTTCTTTCTATATCAACAGAACCGCCGTTTGTCAAAAAACCTCGAGCTTTTCCTATGCTTTCTAACACTTTTGAAGAATTGAAGTCAAGGTTGACGCCATATCTTTTCTCAATATTTGTAGGATAATTTTTTAATAAATATTCAATTAAAGTTTTTGCAAGCTCCTCAAAATCTAAGATATCAGGATTAATCGTTCCCAATATCGCAAGCTTTGCAGCTATAAATCTGTCTTCATACTTTGGCTGCAGGATCCCCGGAGTATCAAGTAGTTCTAAATCATCGCTCGCTTTTATCCATGCAATATTTTTTGTTATACCGGGAAAGTCTCCTGTTTTTGCAGTCTTTCTGCCCTTTATCTGATTAATGAATGTAGATTTTCCTACATTCGGAGCACCTACCACCACGCACCTTAAAGGAGCGATGCGAGATTTATTTTTGGGTTTAGATAGAAGGCCATAAAGTTTATTTAATTCCGATTTTTTTAAAGCGTTTATAGCAATTGCCATAATACTACCAGAGTTAAAATATTCAAGCCACATTTGAGTTATCTTCAGATCGGCAAGGTCTGCTTTGTTAAGGACTATTATGATATTTTTGCCGGAGGCGAGTTTTTCTATGTTTTTTATCCTTGTAGAAACAGGCGCCCGAGCATCAACAATTTCTATGATGCCGTCTGCCAGCTTTAAATAATTTTTGATTGACTTTTTTGCCTTTTCCATATGGCCCGGGTACCATTGAATATCCAAAACTCTCACCTCTTTGAAAAGTTAAAGGGACTGCTATCAGTCCCTTTCTTTTATTCTTGCAGCCTTACCCCTTAATTTACGCATGTAATAAAGCTTTGCCCGACGCACTTTACCTTTTTTAACAACTTCAATTTTGTCAATTCGTGGCGAGTTCAAAGGAAAGACTCTTTCAACGCCTACACCATATGAAATCTTACGAACTGTAAAAGTCTCTCTTAAGCCGCCGCCTTTTCTTGCAATTACAATGCCTTCAAAAACCTGAATTCTTTCGCGGCCGCCTTCTACAACTTTTGTATAAACTTTAACGGTATCGCCCGGTCTAAAATCAGGGATATCGGTTCTTACTTGTTCTTGTTCAACTGAAGTAACTAAATCCATTTTTCTCCCCTCCTTTTTGCTTTTATAATCAGTAGAAAAACTTGTCTTTGAAACAGGACAAGCTGTTGCAGCATACCGGATAAACTTACATAAGTTTTACTCAAGCAGTTTCCTATCTTCTTCAGTCAGCTCTATCTTCTCAAAAAGATCCGGCCTTTTTTCTTTGGTTCTTATTAGAGCTGCTTTTCGCCTATAGATTTCAATTTTTTTATGATCGCCCGATAAAAGGACATCAGGGACCTTTAATCCTCTGTAAATCTCGGGTCGCGTATATTGGGGGTATTCTAAGAGATTGTTGCAAAAAGATTCATTAACCGGAGAATCACTGCTTCCTAAGACACCGGGAACAAGCCTTATAACAGAATCTGTTACTGCAAGGGCAGGAATTTCTCCGCCTGTCAAAATAAAATCTCCCAGAGATATCTCATCTGTTATTATAGTCTTAACTCGTTCGTCTATGCCTTCATAATGTCCGCAAATAAAGACTAAATTCTGTTCGCAAGACAACTCCTGAGCTATGGCTTGGTTAAAAATTTTGCCTTGAGGGGACAATAAAATTATTCGCCTGTTTGTAGACTCAATCTTCTTTTCCACATATTCCACCGATTCAAAAATCGGTTCCGGTTTCATAACCATCCCACAGCCTCCGCCATAAGGATAGTCGTCAACCTTTTTATGTTTATCATGGGAAAAATCTCGTATGTTTATAAGTTCAATTTTGACTAAGTTTCGATCGATGGCTCGCTTTATTATGCTCACGCTAAAGGGGCTCTCAAAAAACTCGGGAAACAATGTAAGTATATAAATGTTAAGCACTAGAACATCCCCTCCAGCGGTTCAATCGCTATTATGCCATTTTCAAAATCTATCTTCTTTACTACTTGTCTAATCGCCGGAATGAGGATTTCTGATTTAGCATCTGTTTCTATGATGTATACATCATTTGCGCCTGTTTGAAGAACATCTTTGACTGTTCCGATATATGTTCCGGAAGTTTCATCAAAGACCCTAAGACCCACTATATCACATATAAAGTAGCGGCCTTCGGGCAATTTTACTGCATCTTCTCTCCTGACGGCAATATAGCATCCCCTCAAATCATCTGCCTTGTCTTTTGAATCTACCCCATTAAATTTAATAATCGGAAAATAGCCTTTTAACAGTGTAATCGATTCTATCTTACAACAAACAAATTCCCCTTTTAGGTTAATAAAAACCTTTTCCAATTTCTTGAATCTTTCAGGAAAATCCGTTAAAGGTTCAACTTTGACTTGTCCTTTAACACCCCAAGAAGATATTATTCGGCCTATGGTTATATAATATTTTTCGTTCAAATTCCTTCTCCCCAGGCTTACTTCTCGGATGATTTTTTATATAATCTCCACAACAACTCTTTTGCCTTCCTTTGCCGCTGCAGCTTTTACAACGGTCCTGATAGCTTTGGCAATTCTGCCTTGTTTGCCAATCACCTTTCCCATGTCTTCAGGGTCAACCTTAAGCTCTAGTATAACAGACTGTTCTCCTTCGATTTGGTTTACGACAACATTTTCAGGATGATCTACCAATGCTTTTGCGATATACTCAACTAATTCTGTCACTTGATATTTCCCCCTTTAGATTAACTAAGTTATTATTGCTTACAACGACTCAGCTTCACCTTCGCTATTTTGTTTTGCAGCTTTCTTGTCAGGCAAAATCCCGGCATTTTTAAATAAATACTTTACTGTGTCAGTTGGGATAGCTCCATTTTTAAGCCATTCAACAGCTCGCTCTTCATTTAATTTTATTTTGATAGGATCTGCCAAAGGATCATAGTAGCCAATCTCTTCTATAAACCTGCCATCTCTTGGCATACGGCTATCGGCAACCACAACTCTGTAGAAAGGTTTTTTCTTGGCGCCCATGCGCTTTAGTCTTATTTTTACTGCCATTGTCTCACCTCCTTTAAAAGTTAAAAAATGGTAATTTTTGACGAGACTTTTTGCCGCTTTTTTCAATTCGCGTAAATTGTTTTATCATTTTTTTAGTTTGCTCATACTGCTTTAGTAGCCTATTTACATCTTGAATGGCAGTTCCACTGCCGGCTGCTATTCGTCTGCGCCTGCTGCCATTTATTATTGACGGGTCGCTGCGCTCAGAAGGTGTCATAGAGCTAATGATGGCCTCTATTCGAACCAGTTCTTTATCATCTACTTCTACACCTTTTAGTTTTTGCTGAGAAAAACCGGGTATCATATCGAGTATTTGGCTCAAAGAACCCATTTTTTTAACTTGAGATAGCTGTTCCATAAAATCGTTAAGATCAAAATTCTGGGTCTTTAACTTTTCTTCCAATTCTTGAGCTTTTTTAAGGTCAAAATCTGCCGTGGCCTTTTCTATCAGCGATAGAACATCACCCATTCCCAAGATTCGAGACGCCATTCTCTCAGGGTAAAAGCTTTCTAAGTCGTCAAGCTTTTCTCCCATTCCTACAAATTTTATAGGGCATCCTGTAACAGCTTTTGCAGAAAGAGCAGCACCGCCTCTGGTATCGCCATCGAGTTTTGTAAGTATTAAGCCTGTTAAGCTTAATTTTTTGTTAAATTCTTCTGCTACATTAACTGCATCCTGGCCTGTCATACTGTCTACCACAAGCAAAATCTCCGATGGATTTACCGCATTTTTTATGTTTATAAGTTCATCCATTAATTCATCATCTATGTGCAGGCGCCCTGCTGTATCTATTATTACGACATTATGGTTATTTTTTCTTGCATATTCTATTGCCGCTTTAGATATGTCCACTGGATTTTGCTGCCCCATTGAAAAAACGGGCAGGCCTACTTTATCTCCAATTACCTGAAGTTGCTTTATAGCAGCTGGGCGGTAGACGTCTGCTGCAACCAGTAGAGGTTTTTTACCATCTTTTGCAAAAAATTTGCCCAGTTTACCTGCTGTAGTGGTCTTGCCTGATCCCTGCAGACCAACCATCATTATAACGGTTATGTCTTTAGAAAAATCGATTTTACTTTGAGCAGGTCCCATCAAGGCAACAAGTTCTTCGTTGACAATTTTTATAACTTGTTGAGCGGGAGTCAAGCTCTCCATGACTTCTTGTCCTATAGCACGTTCGGTGATTCTGGCAACCAATTCCTTTACAACTTTAAAATTTACGTCCGCCTCCAGCAAAGCCAGGCGAACTTCCTTCATTGCTTGTTTTACATCAGCTTCTGATAATTTGCCCTTACCGCGAAGCTTTTTGAAAATATCATTTAATTTTTGAGTAAGGGACTCAAAGGCCAAACTTATTCACCGCCTTCTTGCAATAATGAATATACGCAATCACAAATGTCTTCGTATTTTTCTTTAAAGGCACTATCCACACCGGGTTCTATTTCCTTAAGAACTTCTAGTATGTGTTTGATCTCTTTTTCTTGTTTTAGGTATCTTTTTACCATTCCCAAATTTTCTTCGAAATTAATCAGCATTTCCTGGCTTCTACGCAGAGCATCATAAACACCTTGGCGTGTTATGCCTGTAATTTCTGCTATTTCGCCAAGAGACAAGTCGTTAAAGTAATGCATTTTGAAAACATTTCTTTGATTTTCTGTTAGAAGACTGCCATAGCAGTCAAACAAAAGATTAAGTTTTGTAATATTATCCATGAAAATCACCTGTAAAGCAAAATAACTTTACAGGTGTTATTTTACATAAATATCGGGTGTAAGTCAACTCTTTTTTGTATTAAAATTATTTGTCAATTTTTATCCCGTCTTGAAGAATGTTTAAAAGGAGTTTTGCGCCATTTTCCATATCTGAAATATCTACCATCTCACTGTCAGAATGAATATATCTGCATGGTATCGAAAGACATCCTGTAGGAACACCGCTTTTGCTCAATGCTATTGCTCCGGAATCTGTTCCTCCGGCTTTAAGAACTTCCATTTGATAAGGTATATTATATTTTTCGGCTTTTTCTTTCATTAAATTCTTGATTGCCGGGTGTACCATTACTGACTGATCAAATACTTTAACAGCCGGGCCGGCGCCAAGTTTTACGGCCATTGGCAAAGATTTTGGGGTATCTCCTGTATCCGTTACATCAACTGCTATAGCTGCATATGGTTCAATGGCATATGCAGCAGTAGTTGCGCCTCGAAGGCCTAATTCTTCTTGAACAGTAAAAACAAAATATACTTCATGAGGACAGGTCTGAATGTTTTTTAAGGTTTCAATAAGCAGCGCACACGATGCTCTGTTATCCATGGCGCAAGAAGTACATCGTGTACCATTTTCAGCAAAAGGTGTGTAATAAACCGCTGCATCTCCAATATTTACTCTTGAAAGAGCATCATCTTTGTCCTTTGCTCCTATATCTATATAAAGATTGTTTAAAGTTATGTCTTTTATTTCTTTAATTTCGCTTTCGTAGCTTACGACACCTACTGTACCGTTTTTAAAAATCACTTTCCTGTTAATAAGATCTGTTACGCTAAAACCACCTGCCGGAGCAAATCTTAAAAAGCCATTTTCGTCAACAAATGTAACCACAAGACCAATTTGATCCATATGGGCAGCCAGCATTATTTTGGAACCTGTTCCTTTTTTTACAGCTATTAAATTTCCCATAACATCAGTTCTGATTTCATCTGCAAAACCTTCTATTTCATTTATTATACTTTCTCTTATAAGTTCTTCATTGCCTGACGGGCCGAATACAGATACAAGTTTTTTTAAAAGCTCCTTCATTTAAAGCACACCCTTTCTTAAAAATTCTTTAATTAACTTTATGGTATTTTCATAATCCTTTATGTCCATCATAGATACCGGAGAATGTATATATCTTACAGGAACCGACACTACGCCCGTTCGAACACCTTCATGTGCAAGTTGAATTATGCCTGCATCATTGCCGCCTGTCATGGTTCTTTTTATTTGATAAGGAATATTGCAAGATTCAGCTGTGTCTATTAAGGCAGAGACTATCTCTTTTGAAGAATATGAGCTTCTGTCGATTATCGAAATAGCCGGCCCAATTCCCATAACTGTGGAATACATATGTTCATCTGCTCCAGGCACGTCAGAGCATGTAGTCCCTTCTATCGCTATACCTATATCGGGATTTATTTTATAAGATGCTGTCATCGCACCTCGAAGGCCTACTTCTTCTTGAACCGCAAAACATGCGTAAATATCGTCAGGATAACTTTCTTTTAGTGTTTCTATAAGAACACCGCAGCCGGCTCTGTCGTCTAATGCTTTAGCCTTTATCTTACCATTTCCTATCTCCTCAAATTCTGTGGTAAACGCTGCATAATCCCCTAATTTTACAAGCTTTTCAGCTTCTTCTTTTGACGAGGCTCCGATGTCTATATACATATTTTCCTGCTTTATTACATTTTCTCTTTCGCTTTTTTCTTGCAAATGTATAGCCTTTACGCCGATTACTCCAAACACCTTTCCGCCTATAAGCACTCTTTTTGAAAGTAGAACTCGTTGGTCTATTCCTATAGTGCCAAACTTCAACATACCATTATCGCAGATATATGTAATAATAAGGCCTACCTCATCCATATGGGCATCAAGCATTATCTTCTTTGGATGCTCTTTTGTTCCTTTTTTAAAAGCTATCAGATTACCCATGCTGTCTATATGAATGTTATCAACGTATGGGGTGATTTCTTCCTTTATAAGTTCCCTGATTTTGTTTTCGTTTCCCGAAACACCATCTGTTTCAGTGAGACGCTTTAATAGCTCAACCATTCTTTCTCCTCCTTTAGCGAAGCTATGAAAAGAGCTATGAGCCTTGCTGCCTTCTTTACATCATCTATATTTAAGGTTTCAACGGTTGTATGCATATATCTAAGCGGAATGGAAACAAGCACACAAGGCACGCCATCTTTAGATACCTGCATCACCCATGCATCAGTGCCGCTGCGCCCGGGTATGACATCGCTTTGATAGTCTATGCCATACTCTTTTGCTGTATCTATGAGTTTTTGTGTAAGTATAGGATGCATATTAGGGCCTATTCCTATAGCCGGTCCTTTGCCTATCACACAAGTTCTTTCTTTCGGCGCATCCGGAGTTTCTCCATGAGTTACATCTATTGCTATGCCAACATCCGGCGAAATTTTAAAAGTGCTTATTTTTGCTCCATGGCTTCCCAGCTCTTCCTGACTAGTTGCTACAAAATAAACCTCTCCGGTATAATTTAACTTGTCAAGCTCTTTCATAGCCTCAATCATAACAGCTACGCCGGCTCTGTCGTCTAAAGATTTGCCGCTTATCATCTTATCATTCATTTTTATAAGGGGGCTTTTAAAAGTTATTGGATCTCCTATGCTAATAAGTTGAATTAACTCATCTTTACTCATGCCGGTATCAATTGCCATATCTTTAATATCTATAGCCTTGTCTGATTCTCCCGGTTTTTGCAGATGCGGTGGTTTTGCCCCTATTATACCTAAAACCTCTTTACTGCCGTGTATTCTAACTTCCTGGCCGGGCAGTATTCTTTGATCTATTCCTATGCCGGTAAATTTTACAAAACCCTTATCGTCTATATCTGTTACCATCATCCCAACTTCGTCTAAGTGAGCCGCTAACATAACCTTCGGGCCACCAATTTTCTTGGATTTTTTGCCTATAACATTGTAAAAAGTATCTACCTCAACATCATCGCAAAGCTCTTTAAATATGTCGGCAGTTATGCTTGCAACATTTTTTTCATAACCTGATATTCCTGCAAGATTATTTACTTTAGATAAAAACTCCAGCGTATCCATCCGATACACTCCTTTCCTAGGTGCTTTCTCTATTATATCATAATAAGAATATCAAAAATGAAAAAATTCAGCAGGAATAACTTCCCGCTGAATTTTACATAACATTTGCTTGTTCATCTTCTACAAAGGCTCCAAGGAATTGACTCTTATACAGATCGGCATAAAAACCGCCCTTTGCCATCAGCTCTTCGTGGGTGCCTTGTTCTATTATCCGGCCGTGGTTCATAACTAAAATATTATCTGCATTTCTTATGGTGGATAGACGATGAGCGATAACAAAGCTTGTCCTGTTTGCCATAAGTTCCTTCATGGCTTTTTGAATAGACATTTCTGTTAGAGTATCTACATTGCTGGTTGCCTCATCGAGTATTAATATATCAGGATCTGCAAGAATAGCTCGCGCAATAGTAATAAGCTGTTTTTCACCCTGGGAAATATTCGAAGCATCCTCATTGAGCACTGTATTATACCCTTCAGGAAGCGCTTTTATAAAGTGGTGAGCATGAGCCGCTTTGGCAGCTCTTATTATTTCTTCATCTGTAGCTCCTTCTTTTCCATAAGCTATGTTATCTTTAACTGTGCCGCTAAAAAGCCAGGTGTCCTGAAGAACCATGCCAAAAATTTTCCTAAGGTTGCTTCTCTTAAGATCTCTGATATCTACATGATCTACCATTATCTTGCCCGAATCTATTTCGTAAAATCTCATAAGAAGATTTACAAGGGTTGTTTTTCCCGCACCTGTAGGTCCGACTATAGCAACCATTTGTCCCGGGTCTACATCTATTGTTAAATCTTCGATTAAAGGCTCATCTTTCTTATAGCTAAAATACACGTGATCTAAATCCACATACCCCTCAGCATTTTCAATAACTGTCGCATCTTCTTTGTCTGGTATCTCTTCTTCTTGATCTAGTATCTCGAATACCCTTTCCGCTGAAGCAATTGTAGACTGAATGATATTAGCTATATTTGCGGTTTGAGTTATAGGCTGCGTAAACTGCCGTGAATACTGAATGAATGCCTGCACATTGCCTATTGTGATACGTCCGCCGGCTACCATTATACCTCCGGTAACGCATACAAAGACATAACCCAGGTTACTGATAAAGTTCATAATAGGCATTATTATACCTGAAACAAACTGTGCCCGCCAGGATGCTCCATAAAGTTCTTCATTTATGGATTTAAATTCTTCAATAGCGTCTTCTTCATGACCGAAAGCTTTTACTACATTATGGCCGCCATACATTTCTTCCACATGACCGTTTAAATTGCCTAATACTCTTTGCTGCATAGCAAAATATTTTTGTGAGCGAGATGCAATAGATCTTATTGCTAATAAACTCAGCGGTAATGTTATTACAGTAACCAAAGTCAGTATAGGACTTATGGTCAGCATCATTACGATTACGCCGATAAGAGTGACAACTGCGGTAATCAGTTGAGTGATACTTTGCTGCAGCGTGGAGCTTATATTATCGACATCATTTGTGACTCGACTCAAAACTTCTCCATATGGGTTTGCATCAAAGAATTTAAGGGGTAATTTGGTCAATTTATCCATTATATCTGCCCTCATCGTTCTTACTACGCCTTGGGCTACTCCGGCCATCATATAATGCTGAATATAGTTAAATGCAGAACTCGTTATATACAGGCCGAGTAATATAAACAATATATGGGTTATATAAGCAAAATCTATGTGGGCCCCGGGCTCATGGCGCAGTATGGCCATAGAACCCTCGAAAAGCTTTGTTGTTGCCATTCCCATAATTTTAGGTCCTAAAATATTAAACACAGTGCTAAGAGCAGCCATACAGAATACAACTAAAATTATTGGGATATACGGCTTTATATAATTTAAAAGCCTCATCAAGCTGCCTTTAAAATCCTTGGGCTTTTCCATAGCTCTTGCCATAGGCGGTCCACCGCCGTGACCTCCTTTACGTCTTCCGCCGCCAAGTCTATGCCTATCTATTCTTTCGTTTTCGCTGCTCATGCTATCTCCTCCTCCGAAAGCTGGGAAAGCACAATATTTCTATATGTTTCACAGTTTTCATAGAGTTCTTTGTGTTTTCCTATACCTGCTATTCGCCCTTCATCTAATACAATTATTTGATCTGCATTCATAACTGTTGCGACACGTTGAGCTACAATTATTACAGTAGAATTTTTAGTCTCTTTGTTTAATGCCATTCTAAGCTTAGCATCTGTTTTAAAATCCAATGCAGAAAAACTATCATCAAACAAGTATATTTTAGGTTTTTTTACAATAGCCCTTGCAATACAAATTCTCTGTTTTTGACCGCCGGAAACGTTAAGACCGCCCTCTGCAAGTATTGTATCAAAGCCGTCTTTCATTTCATTTATAAATTCTGCTGCTTGAGCAATTTCTGCCGCATGCCGAACTTCCTCATCTGTAGCATCTTTTTTGCCATACCTTATATTTTCGGCAATAGTGCCTGTAAATAAAACAGACTTTTGGGGAACATAACCTATCCATGAACGAAGAACTTTCTGCGGAATGTTCCTTATGTCAATTCCATCTATAGTTATTTTGCCGGAGGTTACATCATAAAACCTCATTATAAGGTTGGAGATAGTAGACTTGCCTGAACCTGTAGCACCGATTATTGCAGTAGTGTGGCCCGGCAGTGCTTTAAATGATATATTAGATAATGCCGGCTCTTCAGCATCGGGATATTTGAATGTGACATCATCAAACTCTAATATCCCTTTTATTTCTTTTGGAATAACAGGATTTTCAGGATCTACTATTTCAGGCTCCATATTTAATACTTCTTTGATTCTTTCTACAGATGCGGCTGCACGAGGTATCATTATGAACATCATGGAAAGCATCATTGTAGAAAACATTATTTCCATGGCGTACTGGATAAATGCAAGAAGATCCCCTACTTCCATCATTGCTGCATTTATCTTGAGGCTTGCATACCACACAATGGCAACAGTTGTAACATTGAATATCAAGATAACAAGAGGCATCATTATAGCCATTAACCTATTTACTCTTATTGCTACATTCGTAAGATCAATATTTGCGGCATTAAAGCGTTTTTTCTCGTGTTCTACTCTGTTAAAGGCTCGAATAACTCTAACGCCTGTGAGATTTTCTCTCATCACTCTGTTTACAGTATCAATTTTTGCTTGCATGGCTCTAAAAAGCGGTAATGAAAACTTAGATAAGACAACTATTACTCCTGCTATTATAGGCACAACTATCCAAAAAACAAAAGAGAGACTTGGCGCAGTAGATACAGCCATTATTATAGCGCCTATAGCCATTATGGGAGACATAACTACCATTCTAAAAAATATCATTGCAACCATTTGCAGCTGAGTTACATCGTTTGTAGTTCTTGTTATAAGAGAAGCGGTTCCTATTTTATTAAATTCATTAAGAGAAAAACTCTCCACTTTCTTGAAAATACTTTCTCTAAGTGATTTGCCAAAACCCATCGCCGCCCTTGAAGAACAGTAGCTTGCCGCTATTGCAGCACATACAGCGCCAAGAGCCACTAGTAGCATTTTCCCTCCTACAGAAAGAATGTAACCGGTATTACCATTTACTATGCCAGTATTTACGATATCTGCAAGCATCGACGGCAGTATCAGCTGCGACATGGCCTGGCAGAATATAAAGATCAATGATGCTAAAATAAATATCCAATATGGTTTTAAATTGCTTAAGATTTTTTTCATAAAACTATCACCTCGCATTAGCCTCAATAGGTTCTTTAAGGTTATCTCTTATTTTTTTAAAAAGTCTGTTAAGAATACTCTTTTCTTCCTCAGATAGGCCGCTGAACATTTTTTCTTCTATAGATTGTATTTCTGCATAAATGCTTTTGCAAAGTTTTCGGCCGTATTCGGTAATATATACCCGCACAATCCGCTGGTCAGCTTCATCCTGGACCCTTTTTACCAATCCTGCCTTTTCCATTCGCTTTAGCATAATGGTAACAGTAGGAGCTTTCATTTTTAAGCTACGCGCCAATTCTGCTTGACTTTGACCATCGTTTTTATAAAGTGCAAACAAAAGAGGCGGCTGTCCGGGATAAACTCCTCTTTTTTGAAACGATCTATGCGTCTTCAGATAATGCAGTCTTGCAATCTCCAAGAAGAGAGCATAGTTTGATTCAGGATCTAAACAATTCATTTGAATTTCACTCTCCAATTACTTAGACGTCTAACGAATTTGTATTCTATCACTTGAAATTAAAAAAGTCAATACTAAATATTTTACACTATCATTTTAGTTTCATAAAGGGCATTACCTTTCTATTCATCTATGAAAGATGGCGAAGGCCTTTTCAACATTGACAAAAAGAATTGAAAAGTTTATAGTACATCTATGATATATAAATAATTAAAATATAATGAAAAAAGGAGGAAAACTCATGAATAAAGAATCTAAGTCACCTATAGAAGAAGTTATTGAATTTGCAAAAAGTAAGATAGGCGAGGGCAGTAAGGATGTGAAAGAAACGCTAGAGGATGAAAAGAAGAGGATTGAGGAAATAATTGACTTTGCTAAATCTAAACTAAACGAAGCTAGTGATGATGTAAAAAGCGAGCTAAACGACATAATAAAGTATGCAGAGTCTAAACTTGGAGAACTGGAAGAAAAAGCCACGGATAAGGCTAAAGAGGCAACAGACAAGGTAAAAAAGGAAACAGAAGAAAGCAGCATAAGCGATACAATAACATCTGCAGCTAAATCAGTGGGAACAACAATTTCGAATTTCGCCAAGAAATTCGGCAAAGAGACCAGTAAAATTTCTGAAATCATAAGCATAAGATCAGAGCTGAGCTCTCTAAACAATGCAAAAAAAGAAAAAATCGCAAAGCTGGGAGAGGCTTTACTTAATGATTATAAGAGCAATCCATTAGAAAATATAAAATTGTCTGATGAGATGAAAAAAATTATAGGCGAAATATCAGAGATAGAAAGTAAAATAGAAAGCAAGAACGCCGAACTAGAAAAGATACAGAAAAAGGAAAATCTGACTTCTGACCAAATTAAAGAAATAGAAGAAATAGAGAATGAGAAAAATAAATAGCCCTTTGATTTTCCCTTGATTTTAATTTTAGAGCCACCGGCTATGCCGGTGGCTTATTTATGCAAGTTTAAGAAGCTATACTTAATTGAGTATAGCTTCTGTAAAATCCCTGGGATCGAACTCATATAAATCGTCTATTCCTTCACCTACTCCCACATACCATACGGGTATTCCAAGCTCTGAGGCAATAGCTACTGCAATTCCTCCTTTTGCCGTGCCGTCCAATTTAGTCAATATTATTCCGGAAAAATCTACGGCGTCTTTAAATATTCTCGCTTGTACTAATGCGTTTTGGCCTGTTGTAGCATCTAGCACCATAAGATTTACAAGATTTGCTTCCGGGTATTCCTTTTGGCAAACTCTGTGAAGCTTTTTTAGTTCTTCCATTAAATTCTTCTTAGTGTGAAGTCTACCAGCGGTGTCGCATATTATTATATCTGATTTTCTGGCTTTTCCGGCTTGAAGAGCATCAAAAAGAACGGAAGCCGGATCAGAACCTTCTTTATGTTTTATTACATCCACTCCCACTCTCTGGCCCCATATCTCCAGCTGCTCGATAGCTGCCGCTCTAAATGTATCTGCCGCAACTAGTAGTACTTTTTTGCCCTCATTTTTGAATTTGTAAGCCAGTTTCCCTATAGATGTGGTTTTTCCAACACCATTTACCCCTACAATCAGCATAACCGTAGGATAAATTAAGGAAGTATTTTTCTGGGGAAAAAGATTTATCATTTCTTTCTTTAAAGCTTCTTTTAGTTCTAAAGGAGTTGAGATATTTTTCGAATTCTCTTTAAGCTTCTCGATAAGCATTTGAGTCGTGTCAACGCCTATATCAGCTGAAATCAGTAACTCTTCTAACTCTTCAAGCGTTTCATCATCAATTTTCTTATTAAGTTTTAATATGCTATCGAGTTTTCCACTTAAATTTTCTCGTGTTTTACTTAAACCTTGCTTTATTTTATCAAAAAAAGCCATCTTGTCACCTCATAAATTTATTTACATATCTATAAATCATCCGACTTTTACTGCCAACAATTTAGATGTGGCATCGTCTTCCATTGTTATGCCATATAAGGCATCTGCTATTTCCATCGTGGGCTTTCTATGAGTTATTACGATAAATTGAGTATTGGCAGAAGATTTTTTTAGATAGCGCGTAAACCTTGCAATATTTGCATCGTCAAGAGCTGCCTCTATCTCATCTAAAATGCAGAAAGGTGTAGATTTTATGTTCAAAAGGGCGAAAAGCAAGGCAATAGCAGAAAGAGCTTTTTCGCCTCCTGATAATAGAGAAATATTTTGAAGCCGCTTTCCCGGAGGTTGAACATTTAGCTCTATGCCACATTCTAAAACGTTTGCATCCCCTTCAATAATCAGTTCTGCGCTTCCGCCATCAAAAAGCTCCGAAAATACCTTGTTAAATTCTCTATTGACCTTTTCTATAGTCTCTAAGAGCATAGCTTCCATATTGGAATTTATCTCATTAATTAGGCTATCTAAATCGAGTTTAGCTTTTACCAAATCGTCCCGTTGAGATTTTAGAAAATCGTATCTTGCCTTTATATTTTCGTAGTCTTCTATTGCCTTAAGGTTCACAGGTCCTAATAATTCGATTTCTCGTTTTAATGAAGACAGTCTTTCTTTTAATTTATCCGCACTCTCATAATCATATTCACCGACTTTGGGATCTGAAACATTGTATCGTTCAAACAGTTCATTCTTAATTTGTAAAAGCTCAGTGAGAATTTTTGCTTCTTCTATTTTGTTATTTTGTAAAAATTTCTCTCCTTGCGCATACTCTCTTTCTGCTTGATTTAACTTATTTTGCGCATTATTAATTTGGTGCTTTATTTCGTCCTTTTGCCGGGCTAAAGATTCTAAAAGTTTTTGAAGGTCACTGCATTGCGCATCAAAAGACTTGAGTTCCTTTTTACATGTATCAATTTCCTTATCGATGTTTAATAAAAGCTTATCATTTTCCCCGATTTTTTTCCTGTATTTATCAATTTCCGTATAACAATTATTTATTCTGTCATTGATTGCATCTAAATTTTCTTCAATATTTGTTTTTTCCTGATTATAGGAAGCCACTTTTACTTTTAGTTCGGTTACCTGCGCCGATAAATCATCTCTTAATTTGTTCAATTCTGCAAGCTCATTTTGCAATTGTTTTACGGCATCTTGGCCAGACAGATTTTGGCTGTCAACATTTTTTATTTCATTTTCAAGAAGCAAGATCTCATCCGTAATTTCTTGAATCTTTTTGTTTATCGAGAATATTTCAGCTTCCAACTGTTCCCTTCTCTTTATTCGTTCTTGAAAAATCAATTGCTTTTCTCTAAGTTCATCGTTTAAAGTTGCTATTTCAGACTCTATGGAATTAAGATGTTCGTTCTTTTCTGTTATTTGTTTTTGAGTGTCTAAGATTTTATTATTTAAAGTTATAATTATTGAATCTAATTTTTCTAATTCAAGATTTAGTTTACTGATTTTTTGCCTGTCTTCGGCCAGCTTTCTTTTTCGTGTAAGTAAAAATTTTGATTTATTTTGACTGCCGCCGGTAATAGAGCCTCCCGGACTTAAGATTTCGCCTTGAATTGTAACAATTTTTAAGCTAAAATGGCAGCGCTTGGCTGCAATCAAGGCATCTTCGAAGGTTTTTGCCACCAAGACCCTTCCTAATAGAAAAGCTAATGCGGGATAATACTTATCGTCAAACTTTATTAATTCAATCGCCGGCAATACTTTATCATCTTCTAAAACGATTTTTGACTCGTAAGGCTCCAGGAACCTGGGCTTTAGTACAGAAAGTGGCAAAAAAGTAGCGCGCCCTAATCCATGTTTTTTCAGGTATTCTATTGCATCTTTTGCACTTTCTTCATTTTCACAAATAATATCTTGCATAGCATACCCTAAAGCTGTTTCAATTGCAACTTCGTATTGTTCATCTACCGAAATTGCATCTGCTATTGTACCGTGTATTCTACTGTCGTTATAACGTTTGCTTTTTAATGCCAGCAGCAAATTTTTTACACCATATTGATAGTCTTCATAGTTATCATATATTTCTGCCAGTGTTTTTTCTTGGGTGGTCAATGTCGCTAATTCCTGCTGTTTTTTAGTCTTGGCATTGACGTTTATATTTCTATCTTCTGTAAGATTTTTTAAAATGTTTTCCAAATGCTCTATTTCTTTTTTAAGGTTAGTTTTTGTCTGTTCAAGTTGAGTCCTTCTGCTTTCAATATCAGTTATTTTATCGAGAATCTTCTTGTTTGTATTTTCTATTTCCTTGCGTTCATCCCTGATCTGTCTTAGCCTATTTTCAAAATTAGATTTTGTGCCGGTAAGATTTGATATCGTGCTTCTTTTTTCGGATATATCATTCAATAACTGCATTATACTACCTTGAAAATTGCTTATTGAATACTGAACTTCTGTTATTTTAGAATTTATCTCTGTAAGCCTATTTTCGCTTGTATTTAATTTCTCTAATGTGTCATTTATGTCATCGGCTTTTTTTGCAAGTTCGCAGGACTTCTCTTTAAATGTTTCTTTAAAAGCAGTAATAAGTGTTTCTTGGTTTCTAATATCAGAAAGTAACTTATTGTTTTCATTTAATATTCTATTTTTATCAGCGCTTAACATTTCAAAATCTTTTTGTAAGTCTTTTATTTTACCGGATACCTCATAAAAATTTTTCTGAGCCTTTTCATAATCGGATTCAATTGAGTTTTGCCTGTTTTTGTAATCGTCTAAGTTTGTTTTTAAGGATTCAATTATGCTTGAAAGTTGCAAAATCGCTTTTTCTTTTGAATCCAACTTTTCTCTTATATGCGCAAGCCGTTTTTCCCTGTCTTCCAGTTGTAATACCAATAAACTAATTTCTGTATTTGTAAGTAGTAAAGATAGCTCTTTATATTTTAAAGCAGCATCTTTTTGGACGGCCAAGGGTTTTAATTGACTTGATATTTCACTTATTATATCATCGATTCTTGATACATTATTGACCGTTTCCGCAAGTCTTGCCTCGGCTTCTTTTTTTCGCAACTTATATTTTGCGATTCCGGCGGTTTCTTCCAACATAGCTCGTCTTTCTTCCGGTCTGCAAGTAAGGATATCGTCAATTTGTCCTTGGCTTATAATTGAATAACCGTCTTTTCCAATTCCTGAGTCCATAAGTATTTCTTGAATATCTTTTAATCTGCAAGAGGTTTTATTAAGATAAAATTCGCTCTCACCGGAACGAAAAGTGCGCCGCATAAAACATATTTCGGAATAATCCAGCGGGATAAGATTGTCAGAGTTATCCAGGGTTATAGCAACTTCTGCCATACCAAGAGGCTTTCTTTTGCTGCTTCCGGCAAATATTACATCTTCTAATTTGTAGCCGCGCAGAGTTTTTATGCTTTGTTCTCCTAAAGCCCATCTTACGGCATCAACAATATTACTCTTTCCACTGCCATTTGGTCCAACTATAGCATTTATTCCCGGCTGAAATTCTAATGAAATTCGATTCGCAAAAGATTTAAAGCCTTGAAGTTCTATTCTTTTTAAATACAGAAGACATCCCTCCCTGCTTACCTTTACAATTTTACCATAAATGATTTTAGAAAAGAAACAATAAAAATTTTAAACATAAAAATACCTGCCTACAAAGACAGGTACCAGATATGATAAGATTTTCTAACGGGGCTCTACAATAAACTTTATGGCTGTTCTTTCCTCGCCGTCGATCTCGATTTCCGCAAAAGCCGGAATTGCTATAAGATCTATTCCGTTCGGCGCTACAAAGCCTCGTGCAATAGCTATGGCCTTCACTGCTTGATTTACTGCTCCGGCTCCCACCGCTTGAAGTTCGGCCACGCCTTTTTCCCTTACTACAGTTGCTAGTGCTCCTGCCACAGACTTAGGATTTGATTGTGCTGACACTTTTAGTACTTCCATTTCAGATGTCCCCCTTAATTTTCCAATGTGAGATTTATTTGATATTAATTTTAATAAGGCTACTAATTATATATTCGATGATTATTTCAGATTTCCTTCTTTTTTGCAGTATTTCTCTTAAATCTCACTAAAATTTATCTTATCAAGGGCTGCCTTTGCGGCCATTTGTTCGGCTTGTTTTTTACTTTTGCCTCCGCCTTTGCCTAAAATCTTATCTTTCCACACTACTTCTACCTGAAAAAGCTTATCATGATCCGGCCCGGATTCGCTTATTACATTATAGATTATCTTTTCATCGCCAAACTTTTGCAAAAGTTCTTGAAGGTCGGTTTTGTAGTCGAAGCCGCACTTGCCATTTACAGCCTTTTTTATGATTTCTTCTAAGTTTTTAATTATAAAATCATACGCAATTTTATATCCCTTATCGATGTAAATCGCACCAATTAAAGCTTCAAATGTATCTGCTAAAATAGAAGCTTTTTCCCGGCCGCCCGTATTCTCTTCACCCTTGCTCAAAATCAAGTACTCATTTAGCGCAAGTTGCCTTGCGATATTTGCAAGGCTTGATTCGCAAACTGTGAAAGCTCGGACTTTTGTCATTTGTCCCTCGGTCAAAAAATCATAGTTTCGATAAAGATACTCGCTTATAGCAAGTTCTAGCACTGCATCGCCAAGGAATTCGAGTCTTTGATTATTTTCCTGATGGAATTTCTCTTTTTCGTTGGCAAGAGACGGGTGGACAAACGCTTGATTTAGAATACTTATATCACTAAATTTTATACTGATTTTCTCTTCTAAAATCGTCAATTGCTGAAGCCTTTTTTCATCCATTGACATTTAAAATTATACCTCTTTATATTTTTTTACTACAACACTTGCGTTCTGTCCCCCAAAACCCATGGAGTTAGATAAAGCAACGTTTACCTGTCTTTTTATAGACTTGTTAGGCACATAATTTAGGTCGCACTCAGGGTCGGGGTTTTCATAGTTAATCGTCGGCGGTATTTCATCATTATAGACAGCTAAGGTGGCAGCAATAAATTCTATGGCACCAGCAGCACCTAATAAATGCCCGGTCATTGATTTTGTTGAACTTACGGCAAGCTCATACGCATGTTTACCAAAGGTATTTTTTATTGCCATAGTCTCAAATTTATCATTTAAAGGTGTAGAAGTTCCATGGGCATTTATATAATCCACATCTTCGGGTTTAAGGCCCGCATCTAAAATCGATGCCATCATCGCCCTTGATGCTCCTTCTCCTTCCGGAGCAGGCTGCGTTAAGTGATAGGCATCTGCAGTTGAGCCATACCCCACAATTTCACCGTAAATTCTTGCATTTCTGCTAAGGGCGCTTTCAAGGGTTTCAAGTATAACTATTCCTGCGCCTTCGCCGATTACAAAACCGTCCCTGTCTCTGTCAAAAGGTCGGCTGGCCTTTGTCGGTTCATCGTTTCTTGTTGAAAGTGCCTTCATAGATGAAAAACCTGCTAAAGAAAGCATTGTTATTGAGGCTTCAGTGCCTCCTGACACAATTATATCCGCATCTCCCCGCTGAAGTACTCGAAAGGCTTCCCCGATAGCATTTGTTCCTGAAGCACATGCAGTTACGACAGTAAAATTAGGTCCTTTTAAATTAAAAGCCATTGCAGTTTGCCCTGATGCCATATTGATTATCATCATAGGGATAAAGAAAGGACTTACGCGCCTAGGTCCTTTTTCCAGAAGAATAGTATGCTGTTCTTCCCAGGTGTTAGCTCCTCCTATGCCTGAACCTAATATAACGCCAACTCTCGTTGGATCAATCTTTGAAAGGTCAAGTTGCGCATCCTCAAATGCCATTTTGGTTGCTGCAACTGCAAATTGAGTAAATCTATCAAGCCTTTTTAGCTCTTTTCTATCGATATAATCTTCAGGATTAAAATCTCGAACTTCGCCGGCTATCTTTGACGGCAAGTCTTCAGCATTAAATGCCGTAATCTTATCTATGCCTGATTTGCCGCCTATAAGGGAATTCCAAAACTTATTTATTCCTATCCCTACAGGCGAAACTACTCCCATTCCCGTTACCACTATACGTTTGTTCATCGCAATCCTCCTATGATGGCGCTTATTATTTATTGTATATATAGTGTATATATAGAAAAATAAAGTCCCGTAAATGAAGCTACGGGACATTTCAATCTTTATGCGGAATAATTCTTTATATAATCTATGACATCTTGCACTGTTTTTATCTTTTCCGCATCTTCATCAGGTATTTCTATATCAAATTCCTCTTCAAAAGCCATTATTAGTTCAACGATATCGAGGGAGTCTGCACCCAGGTCGTCAATGAACGATGCCTCGGGAACAATTTCATCCTCGTCAACCCCTAGTTGATCTGCAATAATCTGCTTTATTCTATCGAATACTTCGCCTTCCATATAAGTTTCACCCCCCTTCACAAACACATATATATGCCGATTACTTATTCTATTATAAAGTTAAACCGCCGTCAACAGCAATAACCTGTCCCGTAATATAACTTGCATCTTCCGATGCTAGAAAAGCTGCTGTCTTGGCTACATCTTCAGGATTGCCAAGCCTTTTTAGCGGAATATTCTTGCTGATATCGCTATCTTTTTGGAGCAAGGAAAGAGTCATATCTGTTCTTATAAATCCAGGTGCAATTGCATTTACCGTAATATCGCGACTTCCAAGTTCCTTTGCAAGAGATTTAGTAAAGCCTATTATTCCGGCTTTAGCTGCTGCATAATTTGTTTGCCCGGCATTACCGTAAATACCTACAATAGATGAAATATTTATTATCCTGCCGCCTTGTTTTTGTTTTAGCATATATCTTACACATGCTTTTGACGTATTAAACACGCCCTTTAGATTTACATCTATAACTTTGTCCCATTCTTTTTCGGTCATTCTAAGAAGCAAAGCATCTTTTGTAATTCCTGCATTATTCACCAAGATATCTATTCTGCCGAATTTGTCATATATATCTTTTACCATCTTCTCTACTTGCTGAAAATCAGATACATCCGTTTTAAAGGTTTCAACTTTTGCACCCAATTTTCTTATCTCCTCAGCCGTTTGGACCGCTGCCTTTTCATCAGAAGAATAATTTAATGCTATGTCAGCACCATTTTTTGCAAACTCGATACATATACTTCTGCCAATTCCTTTTGACCCGCCCGTTACCAAACAGACTTTGCTGCTAAGATTCATTTATTCAGCCTCCAAAATAGTTAATCGTTTTTTGCAGTGATTCACTATCTCCGGCATTTAAAACAGTAACATCTTTGCTAATTTTTTTAACAAAACCGCTCAATGCTTTACCCGGTCCAACCTCTACAAAAACGTCGGCACCAAAATCCATCATTTTTCTAACGCAGTCTTCCCAAAAAACAGGAGAATATACTTGCCTTATCAAGAATTCTTTAATTGCGTTACTACTTGGTACAATTTCGGCATTTACATTTGCAACTACCGGAATTTTTGGATTTGTTATGTCTACTTTTTCAAGTTCTACAGAAAGCTTTTCGGCCGCAGGCTTCATTAAGCTGCAGTGAAACGGGGCGCTTACAGCAAGCGGTATAGCCTTTTTTGCGCCCTTCTCTTTTGCAAGCTCTATAGCTGCGCTTACTGCTTTAGCCTCGCCTGCGATTACTATTTGGCCCGGGCAATTGAAATTTGCTGCTTCAACAACACCTTCTTTAGATGCTATGCTGCAAATTTCTAATACCTCTTCTTTTGTAAGGCCTAGGATAGCAGCCATACCTCCTTCACCAAGAGGCACAGCTTCTTGCATGAATCTACCGCGTTTCTGCACTAAGGGAACTGCCTGCTCAAATTTTATTGATTCTGCTGCAACGAGTGCAGAATATTCACCTATGCTTAAACCCGCAACTATATCCGGAATTATACCATTTGCTTTAAGGATGGAAAAGCATGCCGTGCTGTGTGTTAAAATAGCAGGCTGAGTATTTACAGTCTCCTGCAATTTTTCCTCGGGACCTTCGAAACATATCTTTGATATTTTTTCGTTTAAAGCTTTATCGGCTTCATCGAAAATATGGCGTGCCTCTTTAAAATTATCATAAAGATCTTTTCCCATGCCAACATATTGGGCGCCTTGTCCGGGAAAGATAAATGCCAGTTTGTTCATTGCTAACCTCCTTATACAACATAGTCTTGGAGCTTTTTTATCAATTCTTCAGCATTAGTGATTATTTCTTGTATAATTTCGGCTACAGGCTTTATATCAGAAATTAGGCCTGCTATTTGCCCTGCCATAACAGAACCGTTTTCTACATCTCCCTCAATTACTGCAAGCCTTAATTTGCCACTTCCCAGCTCCTCTAGTTCTTCCACAGGCGCAAGATTACTTTCCATTTCTTCGAATCTATTTGTAAGCTTATTTTTCAACACTCTTACCGGGTGCCCCGTAGTCTTTCCCGTTACTGTAGTGCTCCTATCTTTAGCTTTTACAATAGCTTCTTTAAACTTTGGATGTGCAGTACATTCTGTTGAACACACAAAACGTGTACCCATCTGAACACCTTCAGCGCCAAGTGCCAATGCCGCCACAAAACCTCTAGCATCAGCTATTCCACCGGCAGCTATAACCGGTATGCTTACCGCATCTACCACTTGAGGTACGCTTACCATAGTTGTTAAATCTCCTATATGTCCGCCGCACTCCATCCCTTCCACCACCAGTGCGTCAACCCCTGTTTTTTCCAGTCTTCTGGCCAGCGCAACCGATGAAACAACTGGCATAACTTTTATGCCTGCTTCTTTTAGTCTTGGTATGTATTTCCCCGGATTTCCAGCACCGGTAGTTATTACTTGAACATTTTCTTCGATTACCAGATTCATTATTTCATCTACGAACGGCGACATAAAGTATACATTTACACCAAAAGGTTTATCAGTCAGAGCCTTTGCTTTTTTTATTTCGCCCTTTACTACTTCGGCCGGAGCGCTTCCTGCGCCGATTATACCCAGCCCGCCGGCGTTAGACACAGCCGCTGCAAGTTCTGCCGTTGCAACCCAAGCCATGCCGCCCTGAATTATTGGGTACTTGATATTTAACAGTTCACAAATTCTTGTATTAAACATTTTACTGCCTCCTAAGCATCAGACCTTTTTTCAATTTAAAGGCTCCACTCTATTAGATTTGCGCCCCACGTCAGTCCAGCTCCAAACCCTACCATAACTATTTTGTCGCCTTTTTGGATTCTTCCTGCATTTAGCGCTTCGTCTAGTGCTACAGGAATAGACGCAGATGACATATTGCCATATTTATCAAGATTTACTATTACCTGCTCCCGAGGGAATTTTAAGCGTTTTACAGCAGCATCTATTATTCGTATGTTGGCTTGATGAGGAATAATATAATTTATGTCTTCTAAGGTTAAGTCAGCTTTTGCAACAACTTTTTTTACGCTGTCTTCCAAAATCTTAACAGCAAATTTAAATACCTCGTTTCCATTCATCTTTATGTAATGTCTGTGATTTTTAACCGTTTCAAAACTGGCGGGTTCTTTAGTGCCGCCGGCGGGTAGCTCTAATAAATCGGCCCCACCTCCGTCAGCACCTAAAATGCTTGCAAGGACACCTCCGGATTCAACTTGGCTTAATACCGCAGCTCCTGCTCCATCTCCAAAAAGAACGCAGGTATTGCGGTCTTCCCAATCAGTAAATTTCGAAAGCACTTCAGCTCCTACAACAAGAGCATTGCGAAACTGTCCTGTAGCTATACATTGGGCAGCAGTAGTTACTCCATAAATAAAGCCGCTACAGCCTGCCTGCAAATCAAAAGCCGCAGCATTTTTAGCCCCAATTTTGCTTTGTATAATACATGCTGTTGACGGGAAAAATTTGTCCGGGCTTGATGAGGCTGAAATAATAAGATCGATATCTTCAAAGCTCAGCCCTGCCCTGTCTATTGCGATTTTTGCAGCTTCAGCTCCCAAGTCCGATGAGCAGACATCATCATCAGCTTTTCTTCTGTAAGAAATTCCGGTTCTTTCAACGATCCATTCATTTGATGTATTTACTATTTTTTCTAAATCAAAATTCGATAAAATACTATCCGGTAAATAGGAACCTGTTCCTATAATTCCAACTCTCATTTGACTATTCTCCTTTTTCCGTAACTGACTTTAGTCCTTCCCTGAGCTTTTCGTTAATACTTGAAATTACCGAATTATAAGCCACATTTATGCCATTTTCAATGGCTTTGCTGTCAGATGAGCCGTGGCATTTTACTAAAACTCCGTCAATGCCTAAAAACATGGCGCCGCCATATTCTGAATAATCCATACTTGAGCGAATTTTTTCTATTGCAGGCTTTAAAAGGGCGGCTCCGGCTAAATATCTGGGGCTTTTTTTGATTTCATTTTTTAACTGATGAAAAATATACATCCCGAATCCTTCAACGGTTTTTAGAAAAATGTTTCCTGTAAATCCATCACATACTACTACATCAAAATCGCCGTCAAATATATTTCGCGCCTCAATGTTTCCTTTAAAATTTACGCTGCTTATTTGTTTTAGTTCCGAATATGCCGTCTTTACTACAGAATTGCCTTTTTCTTCCTCAGTTCCGATATTTAAAAGGCCGACAGTAGGATTATACTTATTTAGTATTTCCTTAGAATAAATGCTTCCCATTACTGCAAATTGTACAAGATTTTTTGGTTTTACTTCGCTGTTTGCTCCAATATCCAGCATTAAAATCGGACCTTTAGCCGTTGGACAAAGTGTCGCGATTGCAGGTCTGTCAATTCCTTCTAATCTTCCAAGAATAAGTAAGCCGCCGGCCATTAATGCGCCGGTACTGCCTGCTGAAACCATTGCTTGGGCCTTTTTGTCTTTTAACATTTTTAAGCCCTTCACAATAGATGAATCCTTTTTTTTACGAATAGCATTAACCGGTTGCTCATCATATGTAATTACTTCTTGCGCATTCACGATTTCTATATTTTTGTCGGAATCTTTTAAATACGGTCTAATTTTCTTTTCATCGCCTACTAAAATAATTTCTATTTCAGGGTTATTTGAAGCATTTAAAGCGCCCTTTACTACTTCTTCAGGCGCCTTATCGCCCCCCATTGCATCAACTATAATCTTCAATTGCCCTAGGCGCCCCCTTCTCTTATTCTTCTGCTTCTATACTATCTTCTAATGATGCTAAGATGAATTTGCCTCTAAAAACCTCTTTTTGCTTTACATATGTTCTTACAAAAACAAACTTTTTGTTTCCGCGAACCCTTGTAACTTCTGCTTTAGCAACAAGTTTTTGGCCTGCGTATACAGGCAATTTATATTTGATGTTTGCAACCCCGGTAAGTGCCACTTTAGCATCGATAGTTGCTATTGCCAGTGAATTTGCCTGAGCAAAAATAATATCTCCTCGTATAACCTTTGTTTTTCCAAATGTCATATTGTTATTGGTTTCTAGAATCGAAATACCTCTTTTATCTAGTTCCAAATCTACTAATTCTCCAACTATTTCGCTTACATCGATAGATTTAACTTTGGCATAACTATCCTGTGCTACAGCTCTAATTCTTTCTCGAAGCTCGGGCAGCTTCAATTCCATTCGGTCCAAGCGTATTGTTTGAACGCTCACATTAAATCTTTCTGCTAATTCTTCATCATTTAAAAAAGGATCTTCGGCAATTGTTTCAAGTAAAAGTTTTTGCCTTATTTTCTTCGGCAATCCTCGTTTTGGCACTAGATCACCTCAATATTAGCTGTTTTTAGGAGTAGATGTTAATAGTATATCTTATTAAAAAATAAAAATCAATAGACTTGAATATGTGAAATTGAAAACTCAGAAAGAGAAGGCTCCGGCTTTACTGATTTTTAAGCCGGAGCCTTTAATAAAGACAAAATCACTTATTCTTTTTTTGTGATTCCATTTCTTCCTTAATTTGTGCTAATTCTTTTTCCAGTTCAGAAATTCTTTTTATAGCTTCGTCGAATTCTGTTCTTGTTACAATGTCTAAAGATGCCACAGCACTATCCACTTGCTCCTTGATTTTTTGCTTCAGTTTTTCGTTTTCTTCCTTGGCTTTTTTCATCAACGTGCCTAGTACGTCTTTTCCCTCTTCTTGAGTCATCTCACCCTTTTTCACCAGTTCAGAAATTACTTCTTCCGCTTTTTCCCTTGTAATCGTTGCAAGGCCTATGCTTGCGTAAATCATCTCTTTCAGCATTTTCCTTTCACCTCACTTATTTATGCTTTTACTGTTTTGGTCCTATCTCTAAAAATCTCCCAAAGCGGAGTTGCTATAAAAATCGAAGAATATGTTCCGCTTGCAATTCCAACAATAAGCGCTAGCGAAAAGTCTTTTATTGTTTCTCCTCCCAGTAAAAATAGGGCAGTAATCGTAATCAATGTCGTAAAAGATGTATTTATTGACCTTGCGAGGGTCTGCATGATACTCAAATTTGCAATGTCTGTAAAGGAAGCTTTCCTCATCGTCTTAAGGTTTTCTCTGATTCTATCAAAAACCACAATGGTATCATTTATTGAATAACCGACGATTGTCAGAACCACAGCTATAAAAGTGCTATCAACCGGGATATGAAAAATCGCATAAAAACTTATGATAATCAGTACATCATGAACCAAGGCTAAAACTGCTGCTACAGCTGACTTGAATTCAAATCTGAAGGTTATATAAATAAGCATTCCAATATTAGCCAAAATCAAGGCAATAATCGCTTGCTGCCTCATTTCCTTGCCGATTACTGCATCAATGGTTTCTGCTTGAATCAATTCAGTATTTGGCCATTTTTGCTTTAACGACTCCGAAATTTTATTCTGCATATCTTCTGATATTGTGGTAGTTTTTATGATTAATTCTTGTTGAGTATCTCCGCCTTTTTTAACTTCAAATTCGCGTATGTCAAGTTGTTCTAGGATACTCCTGGCGTCTGCCAATTCAAAAGACTGATGAATATCAAACTGCAGCATATTTCCGCCTGTAAAATCGATACCCCAATTAAAACCTTGGAATATCAAGAATGCAATCCCAATAATAATTACTGCAAGGGAAAGGCCAAACCATAGATACTTTTTTTCTATTATCTTATATGCCTTCATTTTTTCACCCCTTCTACGCCGAACAATAGCTTGATATTCTTGAACGAATGAACATTGATTAAATTTGCAAGAACTATTCTTGTTACTGTTACCGCTGTAAACATGCTTACTGCGATACCAATTAGTAAAGTTACTGCAAAACCCTTTATTGATCCGGCGCCAAAGTACAATAGAACAACTGCAGCTATAGCCGTAGTTACGTTTGAATCTATTATAGTTGAAAAAGCTCTGGTAAAACCTGCGGTAAGTGACGCTCTCAAGGTTTTGCCATTGCGAAGCTCTTCTTTCATTCGTTCGAATATAAGCACATTGGCATCAACCGCCATGCCAATTGATAGTATGAATCCTGCAATACCCGGAAGTGTGAGCGTCGCTCCAATAGCTGAAAAAATATTTAATACCAGCATTATGTAAATCAGTAATGCAAAATCTGCTACTAGTCCTGGCAGTCTGTAGTATATGAGCATAAAGAGTAAAACAATTATAACACCGATTACACCGGCTCTTAAGCTCTTGTTTAATGAATCAGAACCTAGTGTTGGACCTACCGTCATAACTTGCCGCTGTTCAAGATCAACAGGTAAAGCGCCTGCGCGAATAAGTGCTGCAAGTTCCGCTGCTTTTTCAATACTTTCAAGGTTTGTAATAACTGCTTCGCCGTTTGCAATAACATCTTGCACTACCGGAGCTGATATTACTTCGTTATCAAGAACTATTGCAATAGGTTTACCTAAATATTCTTTTGTAGCTTCAGCAAATTTTTTTGCACCTTCTGCATCGAATTTCAGGCTTACCATCGGCTCATTTTGCTGACCGTATACCGCTTTTGCATCCTGCACATCATCGCCTGTTAAAATAACTTTGCTGTCAGGTCCTACAAACTGCAACGATGCTGTTTTGCCGATAATCTCTAGTGCCTTTTTAGAATCCTCTACTCCCGGAAGCTCAACTAAAATTCTATTGCTTCCCTGTCTTACTATTAAGGGCTCGGCTACCCCTAATTGATCCACCCTGCTTCTGATGACTTTTTCTGCCCCTGCCATCTTTTCATCTGTTATCTTTTCGCCGGGCTTCGGCTTTGCTTCAAGAAGTACTGACACTCCTCCGCGTAAATCAAGGCCTAATTTAATTGAGTCTTTAATAGGAAGCACTTTGTAGTCCCCTATTTGAAAACCAACCAAGGTTGCATAGCCCAAAATAGCTGCTGCAATAACTATAGCAATTATTTTGATAAGGCTTTTTGTCTGTGAGTTCATACTAAGTCCCTTCTTCCATTCCTCTAAGTACATTTTTTATTATATTTCAATTTAACACCTTGTCAAGTGAACTACTCACCACTTACTCATTCATTCATTGAAATGGGAGCGTCTTGGTTAAAAAAGCTAAATTTTTAAACACAAAAATAGGGCCTTCCGGGCCCCTACTTTTCTTTAGAACATACTTGATTGGCTACCGTGCATGAAGTCTTGCATGCAGATTGGCAAGATGATTTGCACTTGCCGCAGCCTCTATGGGCAAGGCTATCTTTGCTGTTTAAACAGCCCTTATACAAAGGCGTAATATGTTTCACTTTAAAAGCCCTCCTTCCATTTACCGTCAATTTTAAAACATTATATCATACAACTTTAGAATTTTAAAGGAGGTATAGTTTTATCGCTCTTCCTCGGCACTGTTGCCGTTCTTTTTCCTGATTACATTTCCAATAGCAGACCTGGAAACCTTAATCTTAATTTTATCGCCTACATCAAGGGTCACGACATCATCTTTTATGTTAAGAACTTTACCATATATGCCGCCTACTGTTATTACTTCATCACCTTCTTTTAAATTCGAAAGCATATTTCTGCGATCTTTTTCACGTTTTTGCTGTGGCCTAATTATCATGAAATAAAAGATTGCAAAAATAATTATGATAGGACCAAACTGCTGCATAAATGTTGCTGGATTCACTTTATCTCATCCTTCCTTTCAAAATATATTTCTCATATTTATTAAGTTCTATGTTAAAACAAGAAATCCTTTAAATATAATATAATTTATATTATTTTATTTTTGATTTTAATGATAAGTTTCATTAATAAGGATGTAAATATTTACATTATATTCGGGATGCCAAAATCAGCAAAGAATTCATCTTTCAGTTCTAATAAATAATCACCCTCAATAGCTTTTTGTATCTTTTGCATAAGATTTATCAGAAAGTAAAGATTGTGGTAAGTTGTAAGCCTGAGACCTAAAATTTCGTTAGCACTTATTAAGTGGCGAATATAAGCGCGGCTAAAGTTCCTACATACATAACAATCGCAGGTTGGGTCTAGCGGCCCAAAGTCTCTAGCATATGCAGCGTTGCGGACTACTAATTTTCCTTTTTTTGTAAAAACAGTGCCATGTCTTGCAATGCGTGTCGGTAAAACACAGTCGAACATATCAATACCTCGTATTACTCCCTCAAAAAGATCTTGAGGGGTCCCAACACCCATTAAATACCGCGGCCTTTCATCCGGTAAAAGAGGGACGGTAAAATCCAGCATCTCATACATCATCTTTTTGGGCTCTCCTACACTTAAGCCGCCTATTGCATATCCCTCAAAGTCTAAGGATGTGATATCTTGCGCACTTTTTTTTCTAAGCTCTTTATACACTCCGCCTTGGACAATTCCAAAAAGCGTCTGCGTCTCGGTGTTTTTATGGGCTTTTTTACATCTTTCGGCCCACCTTGTGGTTCTTTCTACGGACCGCAAAACATACTCATATGTGGCAGGATAAGGTATGCATTCATCAAAGGCCATCATTATATCGCTGCCTAGGGCATTTTGTATTTCCATTGAGGTCTCAGGGCCTATAAAATGTAAGGAACCATCTATATGAGACCTGAAAGTTACTCCCTCTTCCTTTATTTCTCTAAGTTCTCCTAAGCTAAATACTTGAAAGCCTCCGCTATCAGTTAAAATAGAACCATTCCAATTCATGAATTTGTGCAAACCGCCGGCTTCTCTAATAAGCTCATGTCCCGGTCTTAAATAAAGGTGGTAGGTATTACCTAAAATTATTTTTGCTCCAATTTCTTCAAGTTCATCAGGTGTCATAGTTTTTACTGTGGCCTGAGTGCCAACAGGCATGAATATTGGAGTTGAAAAGCTGTTATGGCATGTTTCAAGCCTTCCAAGCCTTGCAGATGTATTTGAAGATTTTTTTACAACATCAAACTTCATAATTTTATTCATCCTTTTCGTCACACTTTACTACTTTTAACTCTCTGATAAGTTCTCCGTCCATAGACAGTATTGTAATTTCCGCATCGTTGACTCTTATACTTTTTCCCTCAGATAGTCCGCATTGCCCTTCTTTACAAAGTTTTACGACTAAGCCTCCAATTGTGTTTGCAATATTTTCAGGAATATTAGTGTGCAATTTTTTATTTAAATCTCCAATCAGCATAGCCGGATTAACAATATTTGCATCAATAAAAAAAGTCTTTGCCGGTTCAAAATGCTTATTTATATAAAACAACCCACCTACGGCAAGTATGCCCAAAACTATATCCAGCATATTTTTGGAATCAATTAACATTTTGCGGGCAATAGCGTATAATAAAACTTCGATAACACTAGCCGGTGTATGTTTTATCAGCATTACGGCAAGTTCCAGCCCTATTACCAATGCAAGTATATGTCCTAAAAACGCCTGTACTATGGGGAAGCTTTCTGTAGGCGGAGTTTCATATATTATTTTAAGGTACCGCAAAATATCGACTGATCCAACTATAACACCTAAGATTACGAAAAAAGCCAAAACAGATTCTAAAATAATTATAGTTTTTGCAATTCGAGAAGAAATTTTCATTGGCCGCACCTTTCATTATATTATGAGCATTGCATCGCCAAAACTAAAAAATCTGTATTTCTCTCTTATAGCTTCTTCATAGGCCTTAAATACCTTTTCTTTCCCTGCAAAAGCGCTAACCAGCATTATAAGTGTGGATTTAGGGAGATGAAAATTGGTTATAAGTGCATCTACAACTTTAAACTTGTATCCGGGATAAATGAATATATCAGACCATCCGTTTCCGGGTTTTACCATACCGTTCTCGTCTCCAATAGTCTCTAATGTCCTTGTAGAAGTAGTGCCTACTGCAATAACTCTTTTACCGGTCTCCTTTGTCCGGCAAATGGTTTCGGCAGCCTCGGGGCTTACTTCGTAATACTCGGAGTGCATTTTATGCTCTTCAACATTTTCAACTTTTACAGGCCTAAATGTTCCAAGCCCTACATGAAGCGTTATAAAGACTATTGATACGCCTTTTGCCCTTAGTTTATTTAACAGCTCCTCGGTAAAATGAAGGCCTGCTGTAGGCGCGGCTGCTGAACCAGGTATTTGTGCATATACGGTTTGGTAGCGATCTTTATCTTCTAATTTCTTTTTAATATAAGGAGGAGTAGGCATTTGTCCCAGTTTATCTAAAATCTCTTCAAAAGAGCCCTCGTAAAAAAATTGCATCAATCTGCCGCCATAATCAGTGTTATCCAAGACTTTAGCAGTAAGCTGACCATTACCAAAGACAATTTCTTCTCCTTTGCGTGCTTTGCTGCCGGGCTTAACCAAGGCTTCCCATACATCGTTTTCAATAGGCTTTAACAGGACTACCTCAATTCTACCCCCTGTCCTTTGACGGCGCCCAATCAATCTAGCCGGTATTACCTTAGTGTTATTTAAGACCAAGCAGTCACCTTTTTGCAAATAATCAATGACATCCTCAAAGATTTTATGTTCAATTTCTCCTGTTGATTTATTCAGCACAAGGAGTCTGGATTTTGAGCGATTTTCTATAGGTTCTTGAGCTATTAATTCTTCAGGTAAATCAAAATCAAATTCTTCTAATTTCATTTTTTGCATCTGCATCTTCTTTCAAAAACAAGAGTTTATGGTGTAATCTCAACACCAGTATAATAATGGTATAAAATTTCAGTATAACTGTAGCCATTTTCAGCCATTGCTTTGGCGCCCCACTGGCTCATTCCTACTCCATGGCCACAGCCATGGCCGGATATGACATATATATCATCAGACGTATTTGGTGTATTATAACTGCTGGTTATTTTTTTTGCTATACCTTCCGCCGAAATGACTGCACAATCGCCTTTTGTGTGGTTTATACCCTGTTGGCTTAAGATATTTATGCCAGATAACCGAATATTTTTCTTTGAGCCGTCTCCTGAGAGCACGGCAAGCCCGAGGTTCGCAGCCGGTACTGCTGTCTGATCTTGCGCTATATCAAGATAATTGCTCTTTAATTGAAGCAGGTTTCTGATGTCATCTGAGCTGAGCAAAGTCTCTCCCTTTGTGCCCTTTAAAAGCAGCTTTTTTGCTCTTCCCGCCAAAGTGGTTTCGGCAATTATAATTTCTTTGATGTCGCCAATGGAACTTGATGCATAGGTATTGTATCTTTTGCTTAACTCATCTAGTGATATCTGCCAAGTTTCGTAAGGAGATTGAGAAGGAACTATATCGTCCACCGGCTGCAAATAAGGTAGATCTATTCCAAAAACATCTTTGCACGCCTCTGTTCTGCCGCCACTGTCAGCATGATAAAAAGCAGTTATGGGTTTGCCATCATATAAAAGGATTTGTCCGCTGGTTTGGTCAACTGCCTGATTGGTCTTTGCAGTCTCCTCGCTAAACCCTCCATATACTTGATCAGAAGAACCGGCACTTACATCAAAGCCATAGTTTTGCCATTTTCCCAAATTTGCAACTGCATAGGTCCTGGCTGCTACTGTTTGTGCTTTCAGGGCTTCTATATCCCAATTTGAAGGCATTTCGCAAGGTACAACTCCATATAGATATTCGTCTAACCCTAACTCATTTACAACTTGAATTAAATTTCCAGAAGTTGTCATCTCAAGCATCCCACGATATCTTCTACCTTCTATGGATATAGGAGTCTTTAGATCTGAACCGGCAAAAAAGACTGGGCTCTCGGCTGAAACAGGAAGTATAACCGCCGGATATTTAGAATCGCCTTTAATCATTATTAAATCAGAGGCTGCATTACTATTATTTGAATTGTTATCAACCCATACAGACCAATTGTTATCAAAGAATAAGTAGCACTTTGTTCCCCTGTTTATAAGTTTTGTTGCATATTCTGCCGCAGTTTCCATATCGCTAATACCACTTTTTTCCGGAGTAAAATTTGAGGAACTAGCGCTGCAAACCTCTAATAACTTATCAGAAAAACTCACTACTGTAAAGGGGTTTTTATTCTGTATCCTTCCTACTACAAATCCTACATCAGAAGAGAGCTCGTAAGAATTTCTGCTGCTGTTTCCGTAATAAAGTCCCACTTTTATTTTGTTCGGAATGGTTATATTTGCTTCAGACCCTTGAGTAGGAGTATTTACGCTAAAAATAAATGTAAATGCAATAAATAATACAAACCACCGTTTCATTTTATTTCCAGGCCTCCTGACAATCAATCACTTCGTTTTCTACCTAAACATTCATATGCCTTATCTGAGGCTATCCTACCCCTTGCCGTTCTGAATATGTAACCTTCTTGTACAAGATAAGGCTCGTAGATATCTTCAATTGTGGAAATATCCTCATTGAGCGCAGCAGCAATAGATTCAATGCCAGCAGGACCGCCGTCAAATTTTTCAATTAGTGTAATCAGCAGTCTGCGATCATTCCTGTCAAGTCCGTTGATATCAATTTCTAAAAGCCTCAATCCTTCTTTAGCAATATCCACTGTAATTTTTCCATCTCCTCTAACCTGAGCAAAGTCTCTAATCCGTTTTAGCAATCTGTTTGCAAGGCGAGGAGTCCCTCTAGAGCATAATGCTATACGCTCTGCAGATTCATCATCTATATCCACCTTCAAAAGTGCAGCTGACCTTTTTATAATCTCTACCAGTTCCGGTATTTTATAAAAATCCAAATGCAGGCTTACGCCAAAACGGTCTCTTAGAGGAGATGTTAATTGCCCTGCTTTTGTAGTAGCTCCAACTAAAGTAAATGGACTTAAATCAAGTCTCATGGATCTTGCGCTAGGCCCTTTTCCTATCATGATGTCTAAGGCAAAGTCTTCCATGGCCGGATATAATATCTCCTCAACGCTTGGATGCAATCGGTGGATTTCATCAATAAAAAGCAGATCCCTTTCTCCAAGGTTTGTAAGGATTGCAGCCAGATCTCCTGCTCGCTCTATTGCCGGCCCAGACGTTATCCTTATATTCACGCCTAGCTCTCTTGCGATAATATAGGCAAGGGTCGTCTTGCCAAGGCCTGGCGGTCCAAATAGCAAAACATGGTCCAGGGCTTCTCTGCGCATCAGAGCTGCTTCAATAAATACTTTAAGGTTCTCTTTTACGCGCTCCTGCCCGATGTATTCGTCAAAAGTTAAAGGCCTTATACTTTTTTCATATTCGATTTCTTCATCATTTTTTATAGACGGAGCAACAATTCTATCATTCAAAGTTTTCACCCTTTATTTCGACATTTTTTTAAGTGCAGCTTTAATTATATCTTCTAAGTTTTTGCTATCTTTTACCAAATCATCGCTTAAGGCTAAATTAACCTCCGCCGAGCTAAATCCCAAAGAAATAAGTGCTTCCTTTGCTTCCGAAATATAATCTTCGGTGTCTTCGTCTGGAGTTGACACAGGAAGATCTTTGATTCGATCTTTTAGCTCAATTATGATCTTTTGAGCTGTTTTTTTTCCTATTCCAGGAACCTTTGTTAGTTCATTAACATTTTCTGTTAAAATTACATTCTTTAATTTTGCTGCATCCATTAACGAAAGCACCGAAAGTGCCACTTTAGGCCCCACACCTGAAACCTTATTTAAAAAAAGATATGCTTGTCGCTCTATTTTATCAAAAAAGCCAAAAAGCTCTATTGCATCTTCTTTTAGTAATAAATGTGTGTAAAGTGTAATAGTCTCGCCTTTATAATTTTTAATTTTATCGTAACTATACATCGAAATATCGGCTTTTATACCTACGCCGGATATGTCCACAACAGCAGTAGTAGGTTCGACAAAAACCAGTTTACCTTTTATGTATTCTAACATGGCTAAAATCCTCTGGAATCTATTATATTTTGGAGCTTATATGAATGCATATGGCATAAAGCTACTGCCAGTGCATCGGCGGCGTCATCCGGTTTTGGCAGCTCGTTCATGTCAAAATAAATCTTTATCATCTGCTGAACTTGAATTTTATCCGCATGGCCGTATCCTACTATTGCTTGTTTTACCTGAAGAGGCGTGTATTCATATACATCGATATTCGACAGCGCAGCAGACAAAAGCGCAACTCCGCGCGCTTGTCCCACAGAAATTATAGTCTTAGCGTTTTTGTTAAAAAACAGTTCTTCAACAGCTATTGCATCAGGTTTGTAATTATCTATCAGCTCAAGGTAGCCGTTGTGCAATATCCTTAATCTTTCTGGAATTGAAACTTTAGGAGATGTCCTTATTGTTCCATAGTCAACAATATATGGCTTGCCCTTCTCATTTGAAATTATTCCATATCCGCTTATAGCAATGCCGGGATCTATTCCCATTATCAACATAAAAATCACCCTTAGTGTAATTCTACATCTAACGGTGATTCTCCTTCTTTAAGCATATAAAATTGGAGGTAGTTTGTGATTTAAATTAATCTACTCAGCAGGTTCATAGTTTGTATAGACATTTTGGACATCATCGTGGTCTTCTAATGCCTCTATAAGTCTTTCAACTTTTTCACATTCTGATTCAGACAAGCTTAAAGTAGTTTTGGGTATATAGGTCAAATCCGCAGAAAAAATCTTAATCCCGTTTTTCTCAAAAGCATCCTTTACAGCCGCAAAGTTTTCAACGCTTGTTGTAACTTCAATCGAATCTTCCTGCTCGTCCACATCTTCAGCCCCTGCATCTATGGCAAGCATCATTATCTCTTCTACATCTGTGCTGTCATCTTTTTCAATAATTATTAAACCTTTCTTTTCAAACATCCATGCAACACAGCCTGTTTCGCCGAGATTTCCTCCGTGTTTATCAAATATATGCCTCATCTCTCCTGCCGTACGGTTTCTATTATCTGTTGTAGCATCAACTAGGATAGCCACACCGCTTGGGCCATAGCCCTCATACATGATTTCCTCATAGTCGGCACCACTAAGTTCGCCAGTTGCTCGTTTTATGGCTCGTTCTATATTTTCATTAGGCATATTCACCTGTTTTGCTTTTTCAATTACGTCTTTGAGTTTTGAGTTTGAGTTAGGATCGGGGCCGCCCTCCCGAACCGCTACAATGATTAATTTGCTGAATCTGGTATAAATTTTCCCTTTTTGAGCATCCATCTTGGCTTTCTTGTTCTTTATATTTGCCCATTTAGAATGACCCGACATATTCCGAATTCCTCCTTTTGAAGATAATACATAGAAAAAAATATTACTCTAATATAAACTCCGGTTTTTTTGCAAGTGACCGCTTGTGCTCGCTTCTTTTATTCAACAGCTCTATGCGCTCTTTTATTTTTGGATCTGCTTTGCCGGTTAAAATGTAGTTGTCTAACTCTTCGTAAGTAATACCCATTTCGCTCTCATCGGTTTGTCCGCTCCAAAGACCTGCGCTAGGCGCTTTATCAATGATTTTTTGCGGTATACCTAAATAAGATGCCAGTATCCTAACTTGGCTTTTTACAAGATTTGCAATGGGCATCAAATCGGCCCCACTATCTCCATGCTTTGTAAAATAGCCTACCACAAGCTCGCTTTTATTTTCTGCCCCTACGACAAGATAATTATTTAGCCCTGCGTAATAATATAATGTTGTCATACGCAAGCGAGGTTTGATATTAGCTTTTACAAGCTTATCTTCGGTTTCATCAACAACTTTAAGAAACTCATCATAAACACTATCTAAGGTAACAACTTTATATTTTATATCGAACTTTTCAGCCACAAGTTTTGCATCAAGTTCATCGTTTTTGTCGCTATGGCATGGCATTATAAGACCTAATACATTGTCGCCAAACGCTTTTTTGCATAAAACGCTTACAACCGACGAATCTACACCTCCGCTCATACCAAAAACAGCTCCACTGGCCCCTGCGTTTTTAACATAATTTTTTAACCATTCAACTAACTTATCACAAAGTTTTTCCATATCCATATAATACCCCTCCTTACATATCAACTGCTATAAAGCACGATCCTGTAAGTTGCATTTGAGCGGTTCCAGAAGTGATATTTAGCACAAGTTTTTCTAGATCGCATATAGAACTTTTAGGGATGCATGCCTTAATTTTAACATTTTCAGCATAATCTGTATCAAATATTTTTATGTTCCGCTGCTCAAATTCCCACTGCAACTTTCCTAGTATATCATAATTTATGACAATTTCATATATATTACAATTAACTTTCCTTATAATACCCGAATTTTTTATGCCTCTTGCGGCACTTTCACTATACGCCCGCACTAAGCCACCGGCTCCAAGTAGTATACCGCCAAAATACCTTGTAACCACTATTAAGACATTTCGCAAGTTATTTGCCTTAATAACTTCTAACACAGGTCGTCCGGCGGTTCCGGAAGGCTCGCCATCATCACTGAATCTTTGGATTTCATTGTTTAAACCGGTGGTATATGCATAAACATTGTGTGTTGCGTTCCAATGTTTTTTTCGGACCATTTCCAGTAAATGCTCTGCTTCATCGGCATTTTCTACAGGAAAAACATTAGATATAAATTTAGATTTTTTGCATTCATATAAGCTCTCCGACTGCCTTGCCACTGTAAAAAATTCATCTACACACATAATAAAAACTCCTAAATTTGTGAACTATTCAGCATTGAAATACCGAACTCGTAATTATAGGCTACAAACTTTAATACACCTGACCTATATATTACCAGCCTGCTCAATACCGCTGCTAGTTGCTCTTTAGCCATTATATCATAAAATAAATATTCAAACCACCCTTTAAAACCGGGCAACTTTCTCACTCTCCCCCAGGCTCTTAAAACTTCCTCTTCAGCAATATGCAATTTTAAATAAAGAATCTTTGCTCGCATCTTCCGGTGTAAGTAAAGATTCTTTCGCTTTCTCAGGATGTCAAATTGGGCATATCTTAGGGCAAGTTTAAGAATATCTTAGAATAGAGGTTTAGCAATCTCTAGATGGCACAACTAGTCAAATTTTGGGCAGCCTTATCACGATAAGCATTGCGGCGGCAGGCCTTAAGTGTCAGACAGTCTAAGTATGCGTCCGCACATGTGTTTAGTTAGCAAGCCTTGGTGCGACAAATCTGAGCATGTATTGCTGAGTATTAGTATGATAAGTATTATATAGCAGGCAGTATGAGCATGTGTTGGTAAGTCTTAGTATGACAAGTTTAAAGGCAGGGGTTCATATATATTGAGATTGGGTAAGCCTTATTTATGCAGGCTTAAGGTTTAGAAAGGGCCTAATGTAAAGTTAGAACCTAAATATGTATTAAAACTTTTGTACATAAAAATGGCTCCTCGAGCAGGATTCGAACCTGCGGCCCTTCGGTTAACAGCCGAATGCTCTACCGCTGAGCTATCGAGGAACGGTTTAGATATGAATAAATTCTCGGCAGCGACCTACTCTCCCGGGCAATGCCCAGTACCATCGGCGCTGGAGGGCTTAACCTGTGTGTTCGGGATGGAAACCGGTGTTTCCCCTCCGCTATGGCCACCGAGAATGTATTTTGCTGTACCTTCAAAATTACACAGTGAGGAAAATTTTGGTCAAGCCCTCGGTCTATTAGTATCGGTCAGCTCAAAGCCTTGCGGCTCTTACACCTCCGACCTATCTACCGGGTAGTCTTCCCGGGACCTTACTCCCTTAATGGGATGGGATACCTTATCTTAGGGAGGGCTTCGCACTTAGATGCTTTCAGCGCTTATCCCTGCCGGACTTGGCTACTCAGCTGTGCCGCTGGCGCGACAACTGATACACCATCGGTCCGTCCACCCCGGTCCTCTCGTACTAGGGGCAGCTCCCTTCAAGTATCCACCGCCCACGACGGATAGGGACCGAACTGTCTCACGACGTTCTGAACCCAGCTCGCGTGCCGCTTTAATGGGCGAACAGCCCAACCCTTGGACCCTACTTCAGCTCCAGGATGCGACGAGCCGACATCGAGGTGCCAAACCTCCCCGTCGATGTGGACTCTTGGGGGAGATCAGCCTGTTATCCCCAGGGTAGCTTTTATCCGTTGAGCGACGGCCCTTCCATACAGTGCCGCCGGATCACTAAGCCCGTCTTTCGACTCTGCTCGACTTGTTGGTCTCACAGTCAGGCTACCTTATGCCTTTGCACTCAATGCACGATTCCTAACCGTGCTGAGGTAACCTTTGGGCGCCTCCGTTACCTTTTAGGAGGCGACCGCCCCAGTCAAACTGTCCACCTGACAATGTCCCGCATCCGGATAACGGAGTGCGGTTAGAACCTCAGCATCAAAAGGGTGGTATCCCAAGGGCGGCTCCCCGGATCCTGACGAACCCGGTTCTGTGCCTCCCACCTATCCTGTACATTTGATGCCGAAATCCAATATCAGGTTGCAGTAAAGCTCCATGGGGTCTTTCCGTCCTGTCGCGGGTAATGAGTATCTTCACTCATAATACAATTTCGCCGGGTCTCTTGTCAAGACAGCGCCCAAGTCGTTACGCCATTCGTGCGGGTCGGAACTTACCCGACAAGGAATTTCGCTACCTTAGGACCGTTATAGTTACGGCCGCCGTTCACTGGGGCTTCGGTTCACACCTTCGCCTTGCGGCTAAGCGTTCCCCTTAACCTTCCAGCACCGGGCAGGCGTCAGCCCCTATACATCGGATTTCTCCTTAGCAGAGACCTGTGTTTTTGCTAAACAGTCGCTTGGGCCCATTCACTGCGGCCTTTTCGCCTTAGGTTACCCTAAAGCTACTCAGGCACCCCTTCTCCCGAAGTTACGGGGTTAGTTTGCCGAGTTCCTTAACAAGAGTTGTCCCGCTCACCTTAGGATTCTCTCCTCGCCTACCTGTGTCGGTTTGCAGTACGGGCACCCTTGGCCTTGCTAGAGGCTTTTCTTGGCAGTATGGGTTCAGCTGCTTCGTTACTTAAATTTCACTCCCCATCACGCTTCAGCCATGGCCTGACGGATTTGCCTATCAGGCTTGCCTTTGCGCTTGGGCACGCTCTACCAACGGCGTGCTCAGCCTACCCTCCTGCGTCACCCCATTGCTCATAGCGGCCTTAGGTGGCACTGGAATATCAACCAGTTGTCCATCGCCTACGCATTCACTGCCTCGGCTTAGGCCCCGGCTTACCCTGAGCGGACGAGCCTTCCTCAGGAAACCTTAGGCATTCGGTGGACAGGATTCTCACCTGTCTTTCGCTACTTATACCGGCATTCTCACTTCCTGTAAGTCCACACAGCCTTTCGGATGTGCTTCTGCCTTGCAGGAACGCTCCCCTACCACGCAAGCTGTTGCTTGCATCCGCAGCTTCGGTGTAAACCTTTAGACCCGTTACATTTTCGGCGCAGCACCACTCGACCAGTGAGCTATTACGCACTCTTTGAATGAATGGCTGCTTCTAAGCCAACATCCTGGTTGTCTTCGCGGTACAACATCCTTTCCCACTTAGGTTTACTTAGGGACCTTAGCTGACGGTCTGGGCTGTTTCCCTTTCGACTATGAAGCTTATCCCCCACAGTCTGACTCCTAACTATCGCTCCTCGGCATTCGGAGTTTGATAGGGTTCGGTAACATTTTCGGCCCCTAGCCCATTCAGTGCTCTACCTCCGAGGGCGAAAAGTTAAGGCTAGCCCTAAAGCTATTTCGGGGAGAACCAGCTATCTCCGTGTTCGATTGGCTTTTCACCCCTACCCACAGCTCATCCCATGACTTTTCAACGTCAACGTGGTTCGGGCCTCCACGAGAGGTTAGTCTCGCTTCACCCTGTCCATGGGTAGATCACACGGTTTCGGGTCTACCGCGCAAAACTTGCGCCATTTTAAGACTCGCTTTCGCTTCGGCTGCGGAGCTTAACTCCTTAACCTTGCTTTGCGCGGTAACTCGCCGGTCCGTTCTACAAAAAGTACGAGGTCGCTTTCGCTTCCTCCGGTTGTAGACACACGGTTTCAGGTTCTATTTCACTCCCCTCCCGGGGTTCTTTTCACCTTTCCCTCACGGTACTAGTTCACTATCGGTCGTAAGGTGGTATTTAGCCTTGGGAGATGGTCCTCCCGACTTCCTACGGGGTTCCTCGTGCCCCGCAGTACTTTGGAACTGCCGGCTAGGAAATCAAGTTTTGCATACAAGGCTTTCACTTTCTATGGCCCTGCTTTCCAGCAGAGTTCTGCTACTTTATTCCTTCGCCTGCCTACCGCTGTTGGCTTGGCAGTCCATAACCCCATATATGCAACGGCAGCGGCCTTACACATATATGGTTTGGGCTCTTCCCCGTTCGCTCGCCGCTACTGAGGGAATCGAATGTTTCTTTCTTTTCCTCGGGTTACTTAGATGTTTCAGTTTACCCGGTTAGCCTCCCATACCTATGGATTCAGTATGGGATACTTGAGGTTCGCCTCAAGTGGGTTTCCCCATTCGGAAATCTCCGGATCGTAACTTGCTTGCAGCTCCCCGGAGCGTTTCGCCGCTAGCTGCGTCCTTCTTCGCCCCCTTACGCCAAGGCATCCTCCGTGTGCCCTTATTCGCTTGACCTATGCGAAATTGTTAAAAATTGATATTTGGAACTTGATATTTGGATTTGATGCTTTGTTTTCCTCACTGTGTAGTTTTCAAGGTACAGAAATGAAAAAATCTGCTAATTGGTGGGCTTGGATGGACTCGAACCATCGACCTCACGCTTATCAGGCGTGCGCTCTCACCGCCTGAGCTACAAGCCCAAGAATTTTTCTTACTGTATGGTGGAGATGAGGAGACTCGAGCTCCTGCCCCCCTGCGTGCAAAGCAGGTGCTCTCCCAACAGAGCTACACCCCCATAAAATAAATATGAGAGAGGATGGTCTCTCAAAACTAAACAGAGTTATGCCCGGTCATACTCCTTAGAAAGGAGGTGATCCAGCCGCACCTTCCGATACGGCTACCTTGTTACGACTTCACCCCAATCGCTGACCCACCTTCGACGGTTAATCCCGGCTTCGGGTGTTGCCAACTTTCGTGGTGTGACGGGCGGTGTGTACAAGGCCCGAGAGCGTATTCACCGCGGCATGCTGATCCGCGATTACTAGCGATTCCGACTTCATGCAGGCGAGTTGCAGCCTGCAATCCGAACTGAGACCTGTTTTTAGGGATTAGCTTAGGATCGCTCCCTTGCTGCCCGTTGTTCAGGCCATTGTAGCACGTGTGTGGCCCAGGCCATAAAGGGCATGATGATTTGACGTCATCCCCACCTTCCTCCGTCTAATCGACGGCGGACTACATAGAGAGCACACCTATAAGTGCTGGCAACTAAGTATAAGGGTTGCGCTCGTTGCGGGACTTAACCCAACATCTCACGACACGAGCTGACGACAACCATGCACCACCTGTATAGGCTCCCTTGGTTTCCCAAGGGTCGATTCCGTTTCCGGTCTCTACCACCTATATGTCAAGGCCTGGTAAGGTTCTTCGCGTTGCTTCGAATTAAACCACATGCTCCACCGCTTGTGCGGGCCCCCGTCAATTCCTTTGAGTTTCAACCTTGCGGCCGTACTCCCCAGGTGGGTCACTTATTGCGTTAGCTCCGGCACGGATGGCTTGACCACCACCCACACCTAGTGACCATCGTTTACGGCTAGGACTACCGGGGTATCTAATCCCGTTCGCTCCCCTAGCTTTCGCGCCTCAGCGTCAGTGATAGGCAAGGAAGCCGCCTTCGCCACTGGTGTTCCTCAAGGTATCTACGCATTTCACCGCTACTCCGGGAATTCCACTTCCCTCTCCTACACTCAAGAGATGCAGTTTTATCGGCAAGCCCGTGGTTGAGCCACGGGTTTTTACCGGTAACTTGCATCCCCGCCTACACGCCCTTTACACCCAGTAATTCCGGACAACGCTCGCCCCCTACGTATTACCGCGGCTGCTGGCACGTAGTTAGCCGGGGCTTCCTCTTTGGGTACTGTCCTTTTCATCCCCAATGACTGAGCTTTACGACCCGAAGGCCTTCATCGCTCACGCGGCGTCGCTGCGTCAGGGTTTCCCCCATTGCGCAAAATTCCCCACTGCTGCCTCCCGTAGGAGTCTGGACCGTATCTAAGTTCCAGTGTGGCCGGTCGCCCTCTCAGGCCGGCTACCCATCGTTGCCTTGGTGGGCTGTTATCTCACCAACTAGCTAATGGGACGCAGGCCCATCCATGACCGCTAAATCGCTTTCTTTACACCCCATTGGATGCGTAAAGGTATCGGGTATTACCTTCGGTTTCCCGAAGCTATCCCCGTGTCATGGGCAGGTTACCTACGTGTTACTCACCCGTCCGCCGCTAAGTTTGGCCGGTTTTAACCGAAATTAAAACCGGCCAAACTCCGCTCGACTTGCATGTGTTAGGCACGCCGCCAGCGTTCGTCCTGCGCCAGGATCAAACTCTCATGTTAATGTTTTATATCGTTGCTTTAAAAGCTTGGATACAAAAGAATTGAATTATGGTTTATCGTTTCAGGCATAACACTG
>NZ_DF977003.1:579417-582261 GCF_001485475.2 Tepidanaerobacter syntrophicus
AGGCTGTGCAAAGAATTAATGGGAGTGGAGGGATAAAGATGTGTGCAAAAAGTCCTGACGAACTTGCAAAGGAACGTCTTGCAAGAATACAAGCTGCTATGAATTTAGAGGAACCTGATAGAGTGCCACTGTCGGGAGTTGGAGGAGATGTGATTCCTGCTTATGCAGGGATAACCCACTATGAATTTTGCTTTGACTATAATAAGACGCGAGAAGCCCTAGCAAAGTTCAATAAGGATTTTCCGTGTGATTGGACATTTGCATCGGGATTTACGGGGGTAGGAGTGCCTCCGCTTACCTATGCATTCGCCGATGATCCGGAAGTTAGCACTGTGTTTGGCATGAGCGGCAGAACACATGATATTCTTGGCGATAAGTGCACGCGATATCCCGGCAGAGAACTTGCGGAGAATTGCTCACCTCAATTTATCGGCGGAACCTTCATGCAGCCGGAAGAATACGATCAGCTGATAGAAGATCCTGTAGGATTTATTGCAGAAACAGTATTGCCGCGAATTTGTCGTAATTTAGAAACTCCGCGAAAAGCTATGGCAACATGGGTGAGATTGGGCATGGAATCTGGGAACGTTATGGCATTTATGCAGGGCGTTGCTGAAGATTTAGCAAATATAGGCATGCCGTCAATACCTCTGACACTTGCCATGGCTCCACTCGATTTGATAGGCGATGGTCTCAGAGATGTTACTAATGTCCTTATAGATGTTAGAAAATATCCAGATAAAGTTAAAAAAGCTTGCGAAGCTTTAATTGAACCTATTTTGAAGATTGCTCTAGCGATGAAACCGTTGGGAGCAAATATTGCGTTTATTCCCTTGCACCTTAATGAATATCTATCTCCAAAACTTTACAACGAGTTTTATTGGCCATACCTAAAGGAGGTAATACTTAGACTTGCAGATGAAGGAATAAAATCTATGGTATTCTTCGAAGGAAAACATGAACCTCACTTGGAAACAATCCTAGAACTGCCGCCAAAATGGGGAATTGCCTATTTTGAAAAGACAGATATACGAAAAGCAAAAGAACTATTAAAAAACCATACTTGCGTAATGGGCGGTATACCTATAAGTCTTATAATCGGAAGCACTCCAGAAAAAATTGATGAATATGTTAAAGGTCTTATGGAAGATATCAAACCCGGTGGTGGGTATATAGCTTCTACAAGTATAGGAATCGCCCCAAGAGAAACACCTCTCGAAAATATTCGTGCCCTAATTGATGCAGTAGAAAAATACGGAAAATATTAGGAATATTGATATTATATGCAACTTTCCATTCAAATCATCTAAATTTTAATATGAATAACTTCGATTCCGGGTTGTTATTTACCCGGAATCGAAGGATTAAATTTACCCATTCTATTTATAAGGGGAGAATTAAGATGGATAAAAGAAAAGCAACAATAGCTATAATGTCAGTTTTCTTCATTGCAATGGGTATCGGGACTATTACGCCTGCAATACAAAATATTGCTGAAGCATTTCCGGATATTGGTTTTAGCACCATTTTACTTGTATCAACACTTCCTTCTCTCTTCATAATACCATCTACAGCTATAGCAGGAGTAATAGCTGGAAATCAGGTGGGCTACAGACCACTGCTAATCCTAGGGACACTTTTATTTACGGCAGCAGGAGCTGCGCCATTCTGGATCAGCGATTTTAAAACTATATTGATTTCAAGAGCACTTTTCGGAATAGGGCTCGGCGTTTTGATGCCTCTTGGTAATGCTGTAATCTTAAATCTTTTTGATGGTCAGGAAAGAGCGAATATGCTTGGCATGTCAGGTCTTGTTATGAATCTGGGTGGTATAGTGCTGCAACTTTTGGGAGGGGTGCTGTGCGCTATAAAATGGAATTATGCATTTCTAGCACATCTCCTTGGAGCGATTCCCCTTATAATGGTTATGCTGATGTTGCCTGAACCTGAAAAGAAAATAGGAGAAGAGAGAGGCAAAATAAGCATACCTCCTTCCGTGTATCTAATATCAATTCTTTTTGGAATTGCAATGATGCTAAATTATCCATTGCTTGTGAACATGTCGACAATTATTATAACTGATAACTTAGGTGATGCAGCTTCTGCCGGTATAGTACTTTCAATGTTTACGGTGGGAGGTATGATAGCCGGCGGCATTTTTGGAAAACTATATCAAAAAGCTTCTAAGTTTACAATTACTATCGGCTTGATTATCCTTGCAATTGGAGCAGGCATAGTTTATTACTCAAACAATATTGTAGTACTTACTATAGGGATGATGCTTGACGGAATAGGATTTGGAATAATTATGCCCGCCATTATGATGATTCTCGGGATGATCGTCTCCCCTGCTTCTTTTGCAGCGGCATCCGGTGTTTTGATGGCCTTTATGAATCTTGGAGGTTTTGTATCCACATATTATATTGCAATGCTTGGACAAATTAACAGCGAAATACGATTTCCGATTTTTGTTGCAACAGTTATCTATGGTGCAAGTGCAGTAGTATATACTTTAATGCAGCTGAAGTCAAAACCTTCAATCAGTGGGAATGTTTGATTTTGCATGATTTAGTATAAATGATAAATGACAATTTTATATCAAATAGTAAAAAACCATAAATTTCGATTCAGTTGACAATTCAGTCAAACAGTTATATACTAGTAGAAAAGACATGTAAATACGAGTTGGATAATTAAGGAGGGATGCTGAACTACCTCAAACAATCTTCAATTTTCCCATTAAATTTCATTACTCAATCATAAGGGGGAAGGTAAAGTGCTTGATGAACTTTTCAACAAAATAGTAGATATGGATGAAGAAGGTGCAGTAAGTCTTGCTAAAGA